>CADBYQ010000036.1 GCA_902798865.1 Pseudoselenomonas ruminantium
CGCCTGCGCTGGCAAGAAAGAACTGGCAACGCTGGCTAAACAGCTCAACCTCGATGCCGTTCATGATACGGTACATGAAATGTGCAAGGATGAAGCCCGCCATGGCCGTGGTTTCAAAGGTCTCTTGGACAGATATTTCGGCAAATAAGCAAATAAGCAAATGACTTTATAAGTTGACCGGTCAAAAATGACCGGTCAACTTTTTATTTATCCTTTCACACATACTTCCGCAGCTTTTCCAAGAGCTTGTCAAAATCAATCGGCTTGCTGAGATAGTCATTCATGCCACAGGCCATGACACGCGCCACATCATCCGTGAATACATCCGCCGTCACCGCAATGATGGGTATGGTTTCTCCATCCGCTCTGCCGCTTCGCCGGATTGCCTGGGTTGCCCCATAACCGTCCAACACAGGCATCTGCACATCCATCAGAATAGCCTTGTAGGTCCCCGGTTCAGTTGCCATGAACTTATCCACAGCATCCTGTCCGTCCACTGCCGTATCAATGACAAAACCATACTGCGTAAGAATGGTCTCTGAAATCTCGCGGTTCATTTCATTGTCTTCGACCAGCAGCAGGCGCATACCGTCCCACGATACTTCCTTCTGTTCTTTTTCCTCCGCTTCCACAGGAATATCTGCGCCCACCTGCAAAGGCAGGGAAATGTAAAAGCTGGTGCCCACATTCTGGGTGCTGCGCACTTCAATCGAGCCCTGCATCATCTTCACGAGATTCTGCGTAATGGCCAGGCCTAAGCCGCTGCCGCCATGTTTATGTGCCACCTTGGCATTTTCCTGTTCAAAGGGCTTAAAGATATTTTTCAGATACTCCGGACTCATGCCAATGCCGGTATCGGTGATTTCAAAGGTGGTCATCACCACATTGCCGGGATGGAGTACCTGCCGGATGATAAATTCGATTTTCCCTTCTTCCGGCGTAAATTTCACCGCGTTGGAGAAAATATTCATGAGTACCTGCTTAACGCGCATGGCATCCCCGATTACATGGCTATGCGTCATCTGCTTGACGTCAATCATCAGGTCAAGCTTTTTTTGTTCCAACTGCCCATTGAAAATCGTCTGCATCTCCGTCACGATATCCTGCAACGAAAATTCCTCGTTCGCCAATTTCATTTTGCCCTGCTCAATGGAGGACAAATCCAAAATATCGTTGATTAAGCCCAAAAGATGATGTGCCGCAATCTGACTCTTGCCAATCAGCTGCCGCAAATCCCGTTCATTGTTATCCTTCTGCTCGCCCAAGGTCAGATAACCGATGATGGCATTGAGCGGCGTACGAATTTCATGGCTCATGCGGGAGAGGAAATCCCCCTTGGCAGCACTAGCATGACGGGCCGTTTCCAAAGCATCCTTCAATGCCTCCCGCTGTGCGATATCCTTGCGCCGCAAATCATCAATATCCTGTCGGTAGAAGTAGAATCCCGCCAGTTCTCCCCCCTCATAATACGGTTGGAATTGGGCGGCAAAAAAGCGATAGCTGTCCGGGCCATCCTGCTTGCGTACCTCACGGTAATAACTGCGCTTTTGGGCAAAAGCCTCATGCATTTCCTTATCCCACTCGCCATCCGGCATGAAATTAAGTTTATCCTCCGGATGCAGGTAACCGGTATAACGCTCAATTGTATGCGGCAACATATCCACGAACACATGACCTTCCTCGTCGATATGGTATTCTGTCGCCGTATGGTTTTTCAAATCCACCTTGACCACCATTTCATTGAGACGGCAGATATAGCTCATCACTGCATCGATTTCTTGACGGCGTTTTTCGTCCTGACGCAAGGCATTATTGCGAATCACCGTAACCAAACCAAGACCAGCAAGCACCGCCAGCAAAACGGCCAGCAAAATAAATTGCAGCGGATAACTGTAGAGCATTTCCTCCCAGCTCAGACTCCGGGGCTGCACATCGGTGTAACGGTGCATAATGCCCATCATTTCTTCCGAATCCATATCCGGCATTGCCGCCGATAAGACCTCCATCAGCCTGTGGTCAAGAGAATTACGGATGCCCAGCCGCATACTCATGGACCGATTGGGCACAATGGTGATGCGCAGGGAATTATGTTTATCCTCATTCACATATTTCTCGCCAATGAGTCCGAGGGTATAAATACTGGAACACCGCCCGGACTTCAAGGCAGCCACGGCCTCCTCTGCAGTATCGTAATCCTGTTCTGCCACATTTTCCGGCAGCTGCCCCAACATCGCCAGTTTGCGTTTCAAATTGGCGGTCATCCCTACAGCGCCCTCCATGCTCTCATTTTTCATCGAAATCTGAACAATGGAGGCACGCAAAATCGCCTTGGATAACTTATATCCTACTTTTTCTGCTTCATAAGCACTGGAACTCATGCCCAAAACAATGTCCGTTTGTTCGTCCCGCAGGAGTTTTTCATACTCTGCCTGATTCGCTGCGGGTATGATTTCGTATTTCAGCCCGATATTATCGGCTATCAGCTTAAAGACCTCCGGCAAAATCCCCCGTGCCTGTCCATCCTGGTCAAAATACGAATAGGGATTGGCATGGGGCATGACCACCACCCGGAATACACGGTCGGATGCCTGCAGTTCACGCAGGAAGGACTGACTTTCCGGTGTCAGGGCCATAATACCGCCTTCCCCATAGTAGCGTTTGGATAAAGCAACTTCCCAGCCCGGGTCAATTATCGACAATTTCTGCTGTGCATGGTCAATCGCCCGGATAATGGCCTGCTTATCCGCAGTAGACACCACATAGAGTGGCTGCGGGTTCGTCAGTTCCAGAATTTTTTCATCCTCCTGCAGCTTCCGCTTGTTGCTGGTGACAATAGCATCCACTTCACCGGCATGCAGGGCTGCTTCCTCCTTGCTGACGCTGTCGTAATACACCGGAGTATACGAAAAATTATGGTCCCCCGCAAAGCGGGCAAATTCCAGACTCCGCATATTCCCCGAAAGCAAGCCCACCCGCATACCATCATAAGTAGACGGATTGTACGGCTGATAACGCGTATTGCTTTCCAAAGTGGTCATCAACATGGAACTATACGCCATCGGCTTTTCACTGTAGATATACTTTGCCGCCCGTTCAGGAGTCTTCTGCACAGCCGTGACGATATCAATCACGCCCCTGTCGAGCAGTTCAAACATATCCTTCCAGCCCTGATTATAGCCAATATACTCGTAATCAAAATCCGCAAACCGATTGATGAGATGCAAATAATCATAACCATAGCCATAGCGGGTTCCTTCCTTGGTCATCATATGGTACCCCGCCATCTGGTAAAAGCCCACCCGCACAGTCTGCCGCTGCGGATAGAGCTTTATCTCTGCTTCCGCCATTTTATCGGATAAAGAGAAAAAAAATGCCGCCGCAAGCATCAGCAACAAACATACAATTCTATAAGAACTTCTCCCCAGAAGCATTTTTAACACCGTCCTTGTTTTGGGTATAAAAAAACCACAGACAGGAATCTTTAATGTCTAAATTCTCTATCCATGGTTTTTTTCCTGCCAGTGCAGGACAGCTGTTATGAAATTAAATGATTTTTGTCGTCCAGCGTTCGATATTCCAGACTGAATCCACAAAATCCTCGTAGAACTCCGGTTCATGGGAAACCAAGAGAACTGTTCCCTTGTATTCCTTGATGGCTCGCTTGAGTTCCTTCTTGGCTTCAACATCCAAATGGTTGGTCGGCTCGTCGAGCACCAAAAGGTTTACCGGCTTCTGCATGATTTTGCAGAGACGCACTTTGGCTGCCTCGCCGCCGGAGAGCGCCAGCATCTTCGTCGTGATATGGTCATTGGTCAGACCGCAGCCAGCCAATGCCGCCCGCACCTCAAAGTTAGTCATGCCGGGATATTCCTGCCAAAGTTCCTCCAATGCCGTATTATTATTGCCGGCAGCACTTTCCTGCTCGAAATAGCCTACGCTGACGAATTCGCCGTGTTCAATATGGCCGCTGATGGGCTTAATCATGCCTAACAGGGTTTTCAGTAAGGTTGACTTACCCAAACCGTTGGTACCGCGGATGGCAATTTTCTTGCCGCGCTCCACCTGAATATCCACAGGGCTCGTAAGGGCTGTATCGTAGCCGAGCACCAGCCGCTTAGCTTCAATTACAAAACGGGAAGGCGTGCGGTCAGACTGGAAGTTGAAATGCGGTTTCGGCTTTTCCTGCCGCTTGGTCAACACTTCCATCTTGTCGAGCTTCTTCTGACGGCTGTTGGCCATGCCGCGGGTGGCCACGCGGGCCTTGTTGCGTTGGATAAAATCCTGCTCCTTCTTGATTTCCGCCTGCTGGCGCTCGTAGGCCGCTTCTTCCTGCTTGCGCTTTAACGCAGCCATCTCCTCGAACTTCTCATAGCTGCCCGTATAGCGGTCGAGGTGGAGATTGTCCACATGATAAATCACATTGGTCACGGCATTGAGGAACGGCACATCATGAGATACGAGGATAAAGGCGTTCTCGTAGTTCGTCAGATAATTTTTGAGCCAGTTGATGTGCTCCACATCGAGATAGTTGGTCGGCTCGTCCAAGATAAGGATTTCCGGATTCTGCAGCAGAAGTTTTGTGAGCAGGACTTTCGTGCGCTGACCGCCGGAAAGTTCATCGACCTTCTTATCGAGGCCGATATCCCGAAGGCCCAGGCCGCCGGATACTTCCTCAATGCGGGCATCAATGGTGTAATAGCTGCCTGCTTCGAGCATATCCTGAATATCGCCCACATCCCGCATCAATGCGTCCATTTCTTCCGGCGTGGCATCGCCCATCTTGTCATAGGCGGCGAGCATTTCCTGCTCAGCCTTCACCATATCGTCAAAGGCGGTGCGCAGGGTGTCGCGGATGGTCATGCCAGGCTTTAACACCGCGTGCTGGTCAAGATAGCCTACCTTCACGCGCCGTGCCCATTCCACAGTACCCGCATCGGGCGTAAGCTGCCCGGTGATGATGGACAGGAACGTGGACTTGCCCTCACCATTGGCCCCGACGAGCGCCACATGCTCACCTTTCAGCAGACGGAAACTGACGTCCTCAAAAATCTCCCGGCCGCCATAGCTGTGGGATAAATGGGAAACGTTCAAAATACTCATCTTCGACATTCTCCTTACTACGTTTTTACGAAAAAAGAGCCGTTCCGAAGAACAGCTCTTGAATTTACTAAATGGTCGGAACGACGGGATTTGAACCCACGACCTCTTCCACCCCAAGGAAGCGCGCTACCAAACTGCGCTACGTCCCGAACAAGTAATATAATACTACATCGGCCTGGGCTTGTAAACCCCTTTTTTCATTTTTTCACCATTTTTTCAAAAAAGCCGGGGCGTATCCGTGCTAAAAACTTATTCTTCACCCAGAATTTTCCGCAAGGTTCCCATGGCTCTAAACAGAATCACACCGACATTCGCCGCAGATATATCCAGCGTTTCGGCAATTTCTTTATTGCTCAGTTCGCCCCAGAATTTCAGTTCAATAATCCGCTGTTCGCGTTCGCCCAGTTTGCCCACAGCCTGCAAGAGTTCACTTTTGCCCTCTTTAATCAGCAGCTGTCCTTCGGGTCGTTCTTTTTCATCTACGGCCGGCGAGAACACATCATCCCATTCCACATTCTGCCGATAGCTCTGCCAACGGTAGTAATCCGTCAGCGTACGGGTGGCAATCCGGGAAAGCCAGGTGGCAAAAGAAGCCTTCGTGTTATCAAACTCGGCCAGATGCTCCACCATCTTTTCAAACACATCACTGACAATATCATCCGCCGTGGCTGCATTCTTCACCCGGACATAAATCAGATTATATATTTTCGGGAAAAAATGCTCATACAGTTCATCAAAGGCCGCATCATCTTCCACAGCCTGCTGGGCAACTACGTTCCAATCTTTTTCTTCCATCTTCAAAACTCCTATGCTACCTGCCGTCTTACCAATTGGGCAAAAACACCATCCTGCGCCAACAACTCCTCATAAGTGCCGCTTTCCACAAGTCTGCCCTTGTCCATCACCAAAATTCGGTCACATTCCTTAATCGTCGATAACCGGTGCGCGATTACCAGACGCGTTGTTTTTAATTTGTTCAGACTCTCCGTCACAATGGCCTGCGTGCGGTTGTCGAGGGCGCTCGTGGCTTCATCAAAGATGAGGATTGCGGGTTTGCCTGCCAGTGCGCGGGCAATCATAATCCGCTGCCGCTGTCCCCCAGAAATATTGTTGGAGCCTTCGCTGATTACGGTCTGCATCCCCATGGGCATTTCCCGAATATCCTCGGCAATGCCTGCCGCTTCTGCCGCCGCCCAGGCATCATCCTGGGTCAGTGCCGTCTGTCCGACAATATTGGTAAAGATATCCCCGGTCATCAGCTGGCCGTTTTGCAGAACCACTCCCATTTGAGCGCGCACCGAAGGCGGGGAAAGTTCAGCAAAAGACTGGCCATCATAGTAAATCGCACCACTTTTCGGCTGTTCAAAGCCTAAGAGCAAACGTACCAGCGTGGACTTGCCGCAGCCGGAATGGCCTACAATGGCGACATTTTCGCCGGCCGCCACCTGAAAGCTCACATCGTGAAGCACATCTTTTTTCCCCTCCCCATAGGCAAAGGTCAGATGGCTCACCTCAATAGCACCGGACAAGGGGTCTGCTTCCTGTTTGTCCTCCGTAGTCTCCGATACTTCCTCCAAAATAGGCCGCAGATTTTCAATATGCGGCTGAATGGTAAAGAAGGTACCCACCAACGGAATCACCGCATTAAGCGTCGCATTAAAAGAACTAAAAGCCGCTTCAAAGGCCAGAAACTGTGCATAACCTATCCCTGTTTGCACGGCTTTTCCGCCATTGCCATCACTGACCGTGCCCTGCATGCCATAGACTACGATGTAATACAACAGCATGGTCAGGATAAAGGGCTGCGCCGCAGCGATAATAGTATTGTAGTTTCCCTGCCAACGCAATGCCAGATTCCACTTCCAGGTCTCGCCAAAGACCTTGCTCCAAAGGTGATAAGCCTGTTCTTCAGCCCCATGCACCCGGAACTTGGAAAGGCCGGTAAAAATCTGTTGCACCAACCCGGCTTCCTCGTTATTCGCGGCGATAAGCCTGCGCTGGAACCCCAGCACGCGCCGATAAACGAAGGCTGTTATCAGACACCAGACGAGCCAGACTGCCATTGCCGCCGCCGTAAGTTTCAGACTGTACCAGCACATGAGGAGAAGGCTCCAGAACGAAAACACCGTATTGAAGACCGTCGCCACAAAATTGCCGCTGACGACCTCTTTCACCGCTTCAATGCCCCGCATACGGCTGGCTAGTTCCCCCGTGGTAAAACGGTGGAAAAACTTCTGTGGCAGGGACAAGAGTCTCCCCCAAAGCGCCGCTTCCACCGCCATATCCAGCCGCGTACTGATACGCATAACGGCCACCGACCGAATCATGGCGAGCACCGCCATGGTGAAACTCGTCACCATCATCACCTGCGTAACCGTAACCAGGCCCTCTCTATCCAGGATGGGCAGAATATCCTGAAAGATGGTTTCCGTGATAATCGGACTGACCAACGGAATCAAACCAGCAAAAAAACTCACCAAAAGTATCGTCCGATAATCTGCCTTCCAACACTGATGAAGCATAAAACGCAGCAGGTCGCTGATTTTGAGCTTGCGCCGTGGTAAACCTGCATAACAGACAAAAGCATCTTGGTCTAACTGTTTCGCTGTTTCCGCAGTGAGCGGAATGCCCGCAGGATTTTTACGGGTAACCATCCGATAACTATGCGGAGTATCGGGAATAAGGGCGGCAATTTCCTTCTCCTCCCCATAATAACCAATCAGGACACCACTGTCCCGGCAATACCATTTCTTTCCCTCCAGCTTCACCAGCCGCAGTTCGATATTGGCCTTTTGGGCCAGCCGCCGCAACAGCGACAGGGAATCCAGTTTTTTGGCAATATCAGTAGACAAACTCAAATCCGCTTCCGGCATGGACAGCACTTTCATGACCAGCCGGAGGATAAAGCCCGTCTCATCTACAGCCTCTCCGCCCTGCTCCATACTGCTTTCTTCGTAAAAGATTTCCTCCTCGCCCAGGAGCATGCTGATGGCATCATCCACCAGCCATTTTTTCTGCCGCTCGATGATTTTCTGCCGTCTGCTCAGCTGCTTATCCGCTGACAAAAAGCGCATTCCCTGCAGCATGGAAAAAATCTGCTGATGCTGCATAAACTCTGCCATAAGTGCAGATGTGTCGGCAAATGGTCCCTGCAAGACATCGCCATTGCCCCAAAGCAATAGCACATCATCCCCCAAAGCCGCCAAACGCTTTAACCAGCCGATTTTTCCCAAGGCTTTAAACCAGGCCTGCATAAGGGGCTGCAATTCCTGTGCTGCCACTTCCGCAAAAGAGCGCTCAACAAGTGCACTGTCTTTTACCGCATAAAGCAGAAAATCAATTTCCGCAAACTCATCCATTGCGGGGAAAATGGCTGCACCTTCTGCCAAAGTCAGCAAATATGCCTGCCGAAAATCCCTGCCTTCGCGGGTGACGGCGTAAACCTCCACCTGTCCGGCAGCAACTTGCAGGAAACAATCTTCATTTGTCAGCCGCCAGCGTTTGCCCGCCTGTAATTCCATAACATCACATCACAATCTATCTATCACTTGCTGCTGCGTTCTTCAATAAGCCGCCTATAAGGGCCATCGTGCTGCATCATCTCCCGATGACGCCCCCGCTCGGCAATCTGCCCATGTTCGAGCACGATGATTTCATCCGCATCGCGGATGGTGGACAACCGATGGGCGATAAGCACACAGGCACAGCCCCGATGACGGATATTTTCCAGCACCTTTTCCTCGGTAACGGGGTCTAATGCACTGGTCGCCTCATCAAGTATCAGAATGGACGGATTCACCGCCAGCGCGCGCGCAATCTCCAGACGCTGCCGCTGCCCGCCGGAAAAATTAAGCCCGCCTTCCGAAACCTGCGCATCATAGCCGTCTTCAAGCTGCAGGATATCCTCATGGATGCAGGCATCCTTGGCGGCCCGCACAATATCGCCCTGCCGCAGGGAACGGTCAAAGAGGGCAATATTTTCCCCGACGGTGCCGGTAATCTGAAATACATCCTGGTCAACCGCGGCCAGCGACGTCGTAATCACGCTGCGCGGCACCTGCCGCCTGGGATAGCCGTCAAAGAGCAGTTCTCCGCCCCACTGCTCATAAAGCCCTGTAATGACCTTGGCCACCGTGGACTTGCCGCTGCCTGAAGCACCGACAATCGCCACCCAATGCCCCGGCTGCAAATGCAGGTTAAAATCCGTAAGCAAAGGCGGCTCCAAAGGGCTGTAGCCAAAACTGACATGTTTTAATTCCAATTCCCCGGACAAGCGATGCTTGGGGAAATCTTTCACTTCCGTCTGCGGATAGTTCAAATCATCCACTTCATAGCGGCGCACATCGTTAAGGCGCTGCATCTGCATTTCCGTATTTTGCAAACTGGTATAGAGCCCCGTCAGATTGCCCACAGGCGCCTGAAAACTGCCCATCAGATGCTGAAAGGCCACAAACATACCTGCCGTCATGGCACCATCCATAATGGAAAAACCGCCAAAAGTCATGATGAGCGCCCCGTTAAGCCCGGAAAGCAGGGTCGGCAGCATGGTCACAGACAGCATCCACAGCTGCGCTTCCTGCATACCGTTCAAGACCTTGGCCCGGTAGCCGGCCCATTTCATAAAGAAATCGCCTTCGTTGCCGTTGGCCTTGATGCTGTCAATCATGGTCAGACCATTGATGCTGGTACCGTATTCCTTGCCCTCATCCTGCTGAATCCGCATGGCCAAATCCGTCAAATGCCGCCGGGTCAACATCAACACCGCAATATTCATCGCCATAAACAAGATACCAATTAGCGTAAGCAGCATATTGTACTGCAGGAGCAGCAACAGGAAAAACAACGCCACAAAGGCATCCAATACCGCCGTGGCTGCGCTGCCTGAAAGCACCCCTGCCACAGATTCATTCATGGAGATGCGCCCCGCCACTTCCGCAGCATAACGCTGATGGAAAAACTGCATCGGCAGCCGCAAAAGATGCCAGAAAAAGCTCGATGAATCCGCCAATGTCAGCTTGCGCTGCCAGTGCGTGAGCAGCACCGCCCGCAACCAGGTCAGCACCGCCGAAACGATAAAGGATACGGTCATCGCCAGGCAGAGGTTGACCATCCAATCCCGGTGCTTGCCCGTAAGAATATCGTCCAAAAACACCTGACTGAACACCGGCGCAGCCAACCCCGGCACAATCATGCAGAGGCCCAGCAAAATGAGGAAGGTCATCCCCCACTTGTCCTCCCAAAGCTTTTCCGCCACCGCCTTAAAGACATTGTAGCGATGGCCTGCCGGCTTAAAGCCTGCTGCGGGCCGGATGGTCAGGGCAATCCCCGTATAGGACGTCACAAACTCATCCCAGTGTACCGTACGCCGTCCCATGGCCGGGTCATTCAGATACACCGTATCCCCAATAATTCCTTCCAACACCAAAAAATGATTAAACTCCCAGTGGATAATCAGCGGATAATCCTGCTCTGCCCGCAGGCTCTCCGCCTCCCAGCGATAACCATGCACCTCACAGCCGCGCGCCTTGGCCGCCCGCATCACATTGCTGGCCTTGCTGCCATCGCGATTTACTCCGCATTCCGCCCGCAGTTTCTCCAACGGTATCCACAGCCCATAGTGCGCCAGAATCATCGCCAGCGAAGCCGCCCCGCACTCCGTGGCCTCCATCTGCAAAACCGTGGGGACCTTTACCCGTCTGCCCTGCTTGTTCCCCAAATTATGCAAAAAATCCATCACCATCTGACTCACCTGTTACGCAGCCACTGGCTGATTCGATAAAATACTTTTTCAATCGGCGGCCGCCGTTCAATAATCACTGAGCCAGTACAGAAACTGCCTGCCGTCACCGGCTTGTGCTCACCCACAAAGGAAGTCCATAAATACCCTGAAGGATTGTTCTCATCTTTGACCAGCACGAAGCTCACTTCCACCACAGCCCCCTGGCCACTGGCCATCAGCCATTGCGCGAGCTCCGGATTGCTGACCCGCTGCTCGATGGACTTTAACGGTACCGGATAATTGGACACCGTACGCACGACACCGATAAGACTGCCGGATTCCTGCACATCTACGCCATTGGGCACCAGCTGAATGGTCTGCCCCGGTTCAATTCGCTTGCCCTTATCCACCGGCACATACATAATCCCTGTCAAGTCACTGCGCTTTTTCGTCAGCCGCACCGTGCAGATAGGACTGCCGCTATTGATAACGCTGCCCTTGCGCACCATGATTTCTTCCACAATGCCGTCATAATCGCTGACAATATCACGGGACACAACCTGCTGATAGAGTTTTGCCCTGTACTGGTAAACCCGGTCGGCCGTATCCTTCATGCTGCTGGCCAGCTGCGGGCCATATTGCGCCATATTCGTATCCGCCGACTGCTCCGGCTGCTCTAAGCGGGCAATCAGATCGCCCTTCTTAATGGTCGAACCATCCCGCACATAAAGATGGGCAATTTTTCCTCCGGCAACATGATTTATCGTCGCCACACCGCCCGAATCCATAATCATGCCCTTGCCATCTGCCCGCTCCGTAAAGGAACCAAAGATTGACCACAAAACGACAGACAGCAGCAACAGGCCTACGGCGATTAATCCCATCCAGCCAATGGGCGTCGTAATCGGCAGAAGCATATCGAGCCGGTCTGGCGAGCGCAGCTTGTCGAGCGCTGCCTTACTAAAAATCTTGCTGCCATCTGCCATAACCCAATCTCCCCCCCTTAATTATCCTCGATAGTCAGTTCTATCTCTGTACCTGCCGCTACCCCTTCCGTATCCGCGGTGATGACGATATCCCCCAGCTGCAACCCGGAGATTACTTCTATATAATTACCATCCGATACACCTGTCGTAACGTCCCGGAACCCCAAGCGGCCATCGGCTTCCATCACCGATACCCGATTATGGGATTCATCGACAAAAGCCGCCATAGGCACTGCCAGACACTTGCGGGTAGTATTCGCATACAGGCGCAGTTTCCGATAAGCCCCCGGCTCCAACAGTCCCACGCGGTTGTCAATCTGCCAAACCACCTGCCGCACCGTTGCCGGCTCATCAAGCCCCGGCGTTATCTTAATCACCACAGCAGTAAATACCTGTTCATCGCCTAAATTGCCCGCCGAATAATTGGCACCATACGATTTGGGCAGTGCCTCGCCCCCCAGCACGGAGGCAGCCCCGCCGGCAATGGTCAGATTGATCTGCCGGCCAATTTCCATCCGCTGCGCCTGCTCATCCACCACTGGTGCCGTAAAATACAGCTTGCTGAAATCACCGACCAAAGCTACGGGAGTCCCCGCCGTAACATATGCGCCTTCCGACTGATAAAGCCGCAAGACCTCACCATCAATGGAAGACGTGACCATCTGCCGGGACTGCCGCATAAGCAGCTGCTCCCGTACGACCTCACAATTCGATAGTTTAGCCTGCGCCGCTTTATAGTCTGCTTCGGCTTCATCGTACTTTTCCGCCGAAATTGCCTGCGATTCCCGCAGCTGTTTATAACGATTATAGGAATTACGCGTTTTCAGGAGCTGGGCTTCCGCTTCCAAAATATCGCTGTCCACCTGCTTCAGCTTCAAGGGGATATCCTCATCCACCAACTGCATTAAGGGCTTGCCTGCTGTAACATTGCTGTGTTTTTCCACAAACACCTGCGTAACACGGCCATTTTCCCGCGCGATTACATCGGTCATATCATCACAGTAAAGATTGACCAGTTCCAATTCCACCATCGGCGTTATCTCCCGTTCCCGAACTTCCGTTCCAGTAAGCGGCAGCCGCAGATTCTCCATCCGCTGGGCGATTTCATTTTCCCCCCGCTGATTCATATATATACCATACCCCAACAAACATACAATCAAGGTAATAATAATGCCGATACCCAAATAAAAATAATTTTTCATAAAAATCCTCAAACTTTTTCCCAAAAATTTTCCAAAATCTGTAATAACCTATCCATCCAATCGTATGTTATGGTAGAATGAAGATAACAGATAGGAGTGACGCTATTATGAATATTGAACGTGAACTGCAAACAACAGATTTTTCCCGTTTCAGCAAGGTTAAAGACAGCCTGAAAACCAAGTTATATGATATGCGCACCCAGAAGCGGGAACTTTCCTGGGACGAGCTCGATAATCTCGCCGCTGCCGGCGGGCAGAATCCGCCCCAGCCGCCTAAACCAATCAAATGATACATTCTTATACGTTATTCGACAAAATTTCCGAAATACCTGCAATACAAAAAATGCTCTGCGTGTTTTCTACACACAGAGCATTTTGCTATGTTCTTGTCATTAAAGATGCCAAATCCAAATGTAGATATTGGCCATGATGATGGTGAGAATCATCACCGGGAAAGCAACCTTCATGAAACCGATGAAGGAAATCTGCTTGCCGTGCTGTGCGGCAAGCGATGCCACAACTACGTTAGCCGAGGCACCGATAAGGGTACCATTGCCGCCGAGGCAGGCGCCCAGTGCCAAACTCCACCACATGGGTTCGAGGTTGGAAAGGCCCATCTGGCCCATATCCTGAATCAGCGGAATCAATGTGGCCACGAAGGGAATGTTATCAATGAAGGCCGAAGCAATGGCACTCATCCAAAGAATCAGCATAGCCGTCATGGGCACA
>CADBYQ010000037.1 GCA_902798865.1 Pseudoselenomonas ruminantium
CTTTTGACAAGCTTGTCTATGGCGAAGGAAAAGTATAATCAGCCACCGGGCGTCTTAGTTCATCGATGTAAGCCTAAGCCGAAAGGTGTTTTATGCCTCAGCCCCAGCCACACCGCTATCATATTTCTTTTCTTCCTGATCCATCACGATGGTCACAGCACCATCACCCGTGATATTCAGGCAGGTACGGAACATATCGAGCACGCGGTCAATACCCGCAACCAGAGCCAGACCTTCGAGCGGCAAACCTGCCGTCTGCAGTACCATGGCCAGCATGATAAGACCAGCGCCCGGAACACCTGCGGTACCGATGGATGCCAGCGTACCGGTCAAGATGATCATGAGTATCTGCCCCATAGTCAAATCCACACCGAACACGTTAGCGATAAAGAGTGAGCACACGCCCATGTAAAGAGCTGTGCCGTCCATGTTGATGGTCGCGCCCAGCGGCAGAACGAAGGAGGAAACCTCACGGGATACACCGAGTTTTTCCTGGCAGTTCTTCATGTTAATCGGCAGCGCTGCTGCACTAGAGCAGGTCGTGAAGGCAATCATCATGGCTTCACTCATGCCGCGGAAGAATTCCATCGGCGTATGGCCGCCCCAAACGCGGGCCAGCGAGGAGTAAACCACAATGGCATGAATCACGCAGCCAACAGCTACACAGCCGATAACGGACATCAGCGGCAGGAGCACTGCCGGGCCGTTTTTCGCTACTACCGGCAGGAGCAGAGCAAATACACCAATCGGTGCAAACTGCATGACGATGCCGATAATCTTGTAGGAAACTTCAGCAGCGGCATCAAAGAACTTCATCAGAAGCTGTGCGCGTTCGCCGCCCACATGGACAATCCCAATGCCCACGAACAAGGAGAATACGATAACCGGCAAAATCTGTGCTTTCGCCATCGCATCAATGGGGTTAGCCGGAATCATAGCCACCAGCACCTGCATAAGGCCCGGAGCTTCTTTAACTTTTACTGCGGCATCACTGGTAAGCGAAAGCCCCGTCCCCGGGCTGACAATCCCTGCTACGCCGAAACCAATCAAAATGGCCACTGCCGTCGTTGCCAGATACAAACATACGGTCTTGGCACCAATACGGCCCAATTTCTTGGTATCACCCAAGCTGGTCATGCCGACCACCAAAGAGAAGAAGACCACCGGCACAATCATCATCTTAATCAGATTGATGAACATGGTACCAACCGGAGCAATCCACCAATTGATAAACGGCAGAGACGATTCGCCTGCTATCAGGCCAACCACCACGGAGAGAACCAGAGCGATAAAGATTTTGATGGAAAGATTCATACTATCACTCCCTTTTACAAAAAAACCTTAATAAATGCGCTTCCATCTGTCTTTATTATACGGAATATTGTAATAATAGTCTAGCATTCGCCGTTATGTGTACATGTATACTTGTTTACATTATCCCATAAAAAAAGCCCTCCCCGCAGGGAAGGCTCATCCATATTACAGCGTTGCCAAAATTTCTTTTACCTTATCCAGATATTCTTCACGGCTGACGGTGAACATTTCGCCCGTCTTACGCACTTTGATTTCAATCTGGTTTTCTTCTACAGCCTTGGGGCCGACAACTACGCGCAAGGGGTAGCCGATAAGGTCACAGTCCTTAAACTTGACGCCGGCACGTTCCTTACGGTCATCGAGCAGGGTATCGAAACCTGCGGCCTTGCATTCCTTGTAGATTTCTTCGGAATAAGCCAGCTGGTCTTCCTTCTTGGCGTTGACGGCTACGACAACGACTTCGAACGGGGCAATGGCACGCGGCCAGATGATGCCGTTTTCATCGTTGTTCTGCTCGATGGCGGCAGCCATCGTACGGCCTACGCCGATACCGTAGCAGCCCATGTAAAGCGGCTGCTGTTTGCCCTGCTCATCGAGGAACATAGCGCCCATAGCCTGACTGTATTTCGTGCCCAGCGTGAAAACCTGACCGGCTTCAATGCCGCGGGTCATCTTCATGGGAGCGCCACAGTGCGGGCAGGCATCGCCTTCCTTGACCATGCGCAGGTCGGTGACAATAATGCCTTCAGCGTTGAAATCACGCTTGGGGTTGACGTTCTTGTAGTGCGCATCCACTTCGTTAGCACCGGCTACGGCGTTGTGCATATTCATGACCGTCGGGTCAACGAGCACAATGACGTCTTCGCTGGGCTGAATGCCGATAGCACTCATAAAGCCCGGGCAGCCGCCGGCATTTTTGATGGCTTCATCTTCGGCCATTGTGAGTTCCAGCGCGCCTTCTACCTGATTGATGACTTTGACTTCGTTTACATCATGGTCGCCACGGACAAAAGCCAGCACCAGTTTGCCGTTGTCGCTACTGTAAGCAACAGCCTTGATGGTCTTTTCGATAGGCACATTCAGGAATTCAACGAGACTTTCAATCGTATTTGTGCCCGGCGTAGCCACTTTTTCGAGTGGCAGTTCGTTTTCGTCAGCAGCTTCAATCGGCGAAAGAGCCGCTTTTTCATCGCTGGCTGCGTAATCGCATTTCGTGCAGTAAGCGATATTGGATTCACCGGCTTCAGCCAGCACCGTGAACTCATGGGAATGTCCGCCGCCGATAGCACCGTTATCGGCTTCTACCGGACGGAATTCAAGGCCCATACGGGTGTAGATGTTCGTATAGGCATCGTACATCTTCTGATAGGACACATTCATGCCCTCTACATCCTTATCAAAGGAATACAAGTCCTTCATGATGAACTCACGGCTGCGCATGAGTCCAAAGCGCGGACGGCGCTCATCGCGGAACTTATCCTGAATCTGATAGAGCATCAACGGCAGCTGCTTGTAGGAGCTGACTTCGTCGCGTACCAGATCCGTAATCATTTCCTCGTGCGTCGGGCCAAGGCAGAAGTTACGGCCATGGCGGTCTTTAATGCGCATCATTTCATCGCCGTATGCTGCCCAGCGGCCGCTTTCTTCCCAAAGCTCAGACGGCTGCAGAATCGGCATGCCGATTTCCTGACCGCCAGCCGCGTCCATTTCCTCGCGGATGATTTCTTCAATCTTGCGGATTACGCGCCAGCCCAAAGGCAGATAGGTATACATGCCGCCGGCCACCTTGCGGATCATCCCCGCACGGTACATGAGCTGATGGCTGGCAATCTCGGCTTCCGCCGGTGTATTTCTCAGCGTAGGTGCATATAAATTACTTGCTCGCATTGTTCTTACGTTCCTCCAATATGGCATCTATTTCGTTAAAGAGTTCTTCTACTAAATTTTCTTCCGGCACTTTGCGGATGATTTCACCCTTGCGGAAGATAAGGCCTTCCCCGTTGCCGCCGGCAATGCCGACATCGGCACCACGGGCTTCGCCTGGGCCATTGACCACGCAGCCCATTACGGCTACATCAATGGGGTCTTTTATCCCTGCAAGCTTCTTTTCGACCTGCTCGGCTATGGCGGGCAGGTCGATGCTCGTGCGGCCGCAGGTCGGGCAGGCAACGAGCGTCGGCCCGTATTCTTTAAGGCCCAAAGACTTCAAAATTTCATTGGCCACTTTGACTTCCACCACGGGGTCACCGGTCAACGAAATGCGGAAGGTATCGCCAATGCCCTCAGCGAGCAGAGCGCCGATACCTACAGCAGATTTGATGATGCCGGTATTCACCGTGCCTGCTTCGGTAATCCCCAAGTGCAGCGGATAATCCACCGTTTTGCTCATGAGACGGTAAGCGGCCAGCGTCAGGGGAACATCATGGGCCTTGAGCGAAATCTTGAGGTCATGGAAGTCCAAGTCCTCCAGGATTTTCACATGCTGCATGGCCGATTCCACCAAGGCTTCCGGCGTAACTTCACCATATTTGGCCAGAATCTTCTTATCCAGAGAACCTGCATTTACGCCGATGCGAATGGGAATATGAGCTTCCTTAGCGGCTTTGACCACAGCCCGCACCTTTTCTTCCCCACCGATATTGCCGGGATTTAAGCGCAGGGCGGAAATCCCCTGCTTAATGGCTTCGAGAGCCAATTTATAATCAAAATGGATATCGGCCACCAAAGGAATATTGATTTCCTTGATGATATTGCCGAGATTCTGTGCGGCTTCCATATCCGGCACCGCCACCCGCACGATATCGCAGCCCGCATTCTGCAGGGCCTTAATCTGCGCAACCGTCGCCTTCGTATCCGTGGTCTTGGTATTGCACATGGACTGCACGGAAATCGGCGCCCCGCCGCCAATGGCCACGTTGCCAATATGAATCTGGCGGGTATTTTTTCGTTCAAACATCTATTTAGCCTCCCGTAAAGACGCGTACAATGTCATTTTTGGTTGCTAAAACCATCAGCAGAAGCAGGAGCACAATGCCCACCTTCTGCGTATATTCCAAAGCCTTGGGGCTCATAGGTTTGCCGCGCACCGCCTCGACGCACAGGGTCACAAAATGGCCGCCGTCAAGCGCCGGAATCGGGAACAGGTTCACAATGCCTAAGTTCAGGCTCAGGAACGCTGCAAAATTCAAAAGCGGCACAAAGCCCATCTGTGCTACTTCTCCGGCCATTTGCGCCACACCGATGGGGCCGGCAAGTTCCGAGCCGGAAAGTTTCAAGATAATCTGCATTAATGCATCGAGCATCATGACGATAATCAAGCCCGTCTTTTGCAGGGCCAGCCCCATGGATTCAAACAAGCCCGTCTCGCGGGTATCCACGGAACTCATCACGCCCACCATGGCTCTTTGAGATTTCTCATCCAAAGCAGGTATCATGGTGGTTTCAATCGTTTCCCCGCCACGGTTGGCCACTACCGCTATGGGTTTTCCCGGATTGTCCTTGACGTTATCGACAAATTCCGTCCAGCTGCTGATTTCCTTGCCGTCCAGACTGATAATCCTATCCCCGTCTTTAAGTCCGGCCAAATCAGCCGCCTTGCCGGCAATAACCGTGCCTAACACCGGCTCCGGATTCGGCGTGCTGACGCCAGAGAAGAAGAAAATCCCGAAGAACAGCACCACCGGCAGGACAAAGTTCATCGCCGAGCCGGCCAGAATGACAATCATACGGGAGAGTACCGGCTTTTCACAGTAGCCGCGCGCCCCGGCCTCATTGTTGGCCGGGTCCATGCCTGCAATATCATTAAAGCCCCCCAGCGGGATAGCCCGCAGAGAATACACCGTCTCACCGCGGGTAAAGCTAAAAATCTTCGGGCCAAAGCCGATGGCAAATTCATCGACCCGCATCCCCGTCATTTTCGCCGTGATAAAATGGCCCAATTCATGCACCAATACCAGCAGGCCAAAAACAAAAACAGCCGCTGCAATGGTTAATACCATAATGTCACCGTCCTTTTACAACTTCCGCAAAACTTCCGTGGCAAATTCCCTTGCCCAGCGGTCTTCCTCAAAAAGTTCTTCCAGCGTAGGCTCAACAATACATTCACGCTTGAGCATGGTTTCCTCGATGATATCGTAGATGTCGAGGAATTTGATTTCGTCGCGCAGGAATGCGCCTACGGCGATCTCATTGGCTGCGTTGAACACGCAGGGCATACTGCCGCCCATAGCACCGGCTTCATAGGCAAATTTGAGGCCCTTGAACGTATCCGTATCCGGCTGGCTAAAGGTCAAATCCTTCATCTGCCAGAAATCCAAACGGTCAAAGCTGGTTTGCACGCGGTCAGGATAGGTCAGCGCATACTGAATCGGCAGCTTCATATCCGTAGAACCCAGCTGGGCAATCACAGCACCATCACGGAATTGCACCATGGAATGCACAATGCTCTGCGGATGAACCACCACCTGAATCTGGTCGTAGCTTACATCATAGAGCCACTTGGCTTCGATAACTTCGAGGCCCTTGTTTACAAGGCTTGCCGAGTCCACGGTGATTTTCTGCCCCATATTCCAGGTTGGATGAGCAAGCACCTGTGCCTTCGTGGCCCCCCGCAATTCTTCACGCTTCTTGCCGCGGAAAGGGCCACCGGAGCAGGTCAGCAGGAGCTTTTCGATGGACTCCAGCTTCTCGCCCTGCAGGCACTGGAAGAACGCACAGTGTTCACTGTCCACCGGCAGAATCTTTACGCCCTGTTCCTTGGCACGACGGGTTACGATTTCGCCAGCTACCACCAAGGTTTCCTTGTTGGCCAGGGCGATATTTTTCTTCGCATCCAATGCCTTCATGGTCGGTTCCAGACCGGCGAAGCCCATCATGGACGTTACGACGGTATCTACACCATCAAAAGCGGCGGCGTCAATAAACGCCTGACGGCCGCCGGCCAGCTTCGTCTTGCCGCTGTAACGGCTCTTTAAGCGGTTATAAGCATCAACATCCGCCAATACCGCCAGTTCCGGTTCAAACTCGCGAACCTGCGCCTCAAAGAGTTCATCGCGGGAATTGGCCGCGAGCACCGATATATGGAAAAGCTCCGGATTGCGGCGCACGACTTCAAGCGTCTGCGTGCCGATAGAGCCCGTAGAGCCCAATACTGCAATATTTTTCATCTGTTATCACTTCCCTAGAAGATTCACAAACTGTACAAAATAAAAGACCAGCGGTGCCGTAAAGAGAACGCTGTCAAAGCGGTCCCATACGCCGCCATGACCGGGAATGATATTGCCCGAATCCTTAATGCCCACATAACGCTTGGCCACGGATTCCACCAAATCACCGAGCGTGGCAAAAATGGCAATCAACAGCCCTAGTACTGCCATTTCCTGCAGGGGCAAGTTCAGATAATAGCCTAAACCGGCCACGACCGCCGTAGTCCCGATAACCGAGCCCATAAAGCCCTCAATGGTCTTATTGGGGCTGATGGACGGGCAAAGCTTGTGCCGGCCAATCGCCGTACCCGTAAAATAGGCAAAGGTATCGCTGGCCCAAGTGCCGATAAACATAATCCAGACAAAAGCGCAGCCAAAAGCAAAGCCGCCAATCTCCGTGCTGAAGACCGTCTCCGGCAACATTCCCCGCAGCTGCAGCAGGCAGGTAAACGGAAAACCGATGTAGATAAGCCCTGCCCCCGAAGCCAGCGCATCCATAATGGTGGTCGAACTGCGCAGCAGTACGCTTTCGAGCAGCATGACCAGCACGATGAGCGGACAGGCCAGCGCCAGAAGTTCCGGCTTTTGCCAGGCAGCATACCACATAGCCGCCAAAGCGATAAAGCCCGTAACAAGGGCAATCCCCATCCCACGCTCTGAAAAAGCCCGGGCATACTCGAACCAGGCCAAAAGCATCAGTAAAAGCGTAAAACCGGCAAAGACCACGCCCCCTGTCTGAATGACAAAGGCCGCAGCGGCAATGCCGATAATTCCGGTGATAATTCTAACTAACAAAAAGCAACGCTCCCATTATTTCTTATTGTCGTTGAGGCCGCCAAAGCGTCGGTCACGATTAGCAAAAGCCTTCATCGCATCCACAAAGCACTCCGGGGAGAAATCCGGCCAGTTCACATCCGTAAAATAGAACTCTGCATAGGCCGCCTGCCACAGCAAAAAGTTCGACAGACGCATATCGCCGCTGGTACGGATAACCAGGTCCACAGGCAGATTGCCGCAGGTGTCTAAGCTATCCTCCACCAATTTTTCATCAATCGCATCCGGTGAGATTTTGCCTGCCTGCACATCGACAGCGATTTTTTTGACCGCCCGCACCAGTTCATCCTGCCCGCCATAGTTGACGGCAACATTGAACTTAACGCCCGTATTGTTCTTCATGAGATCTTCTGCATCATGCATCTGCTTCTGCAGGGATTCCGGCAGACCGTCAATACGCCCAATAAAGTGAATCTGCACATTATCTTCATGCAGTTCCTGCAATTCCTTTTTGAGGCTCTCGTAAAAGAGGTTCATGAGGAAATTGACTTCGGTTTCCGGACGCTTCCAGTTTTCCGTAGAAAAAGCATAGACCGTCAGCGCATCGAGCTTCAAGCCAATAGCCGTCTTCAGGATGTTCTTGAGCGTTCCCACGCCGGCACTATGGCCAGCCGTACGCAGTACACTATGCTCCTTGCCCCAACGGCCATTACCATCCATGATTACCGCCACATGGCGGGGAAGTTTATCCCAGTCAATCTCTGCAAACAGCGGTGAATCATGTTCCGGAATTTCAAAATCATCACGACCAGCCAAGGAAGTAACCGCTTTGCTCAATATTTTCTTTATCATATAAAATCCCTCACTAGGAAAATTTATTTCATAATGCAAAACAAGCCCCTCTGCGAAAAGCACCAGAGGGGCTTGCAAAGTCGCGTCAGGGAGCCTCGATAGCAGATACCGGGCAGCCAGCAGCGCAAGCGCCGCACTCTACGCACTTATCCGGGTCGATTTCATAACGTTCTGCACCCTCGCTGATTGCCTCTACCGGGCAAGTAGCAGCGCAGGAACCGCAAGAAATGCAATCCTCACCAATTTTGTAAGCCATGTGTTACACCTCCTCCATAGGAATCTGTTTAGCCGCCAGCGTAATCAGCAGCTTGCCGTCTGCTCCCTCACGTTGGCGAATAACATACAATCTATCCTCATCCACAGGGAAAAAATCCCGCGTGGGACGAGTCCGTTCCGTTGTATAAGATACATTTGCTTCCCGCAGTCTGGCTTCTGCTTCCTTCCACGGGAGTGCCGCAACATCAGGTATCATCAGACTTCCATGACTTCCTTTTCCTTGCCGGCACGGGTGGTATCAACCACTTTTACATACTTATCGGCCAGCTTCTGCATGGATTCCTGAGCTTTCTTGGATTCATCCTCCGTGATTTCCTTGCCCTTTTCCAGCTTCTTGATGGCATCGTTACCATCGCGACGCACATTGCGGATAGCAACCTTGGCTTCTTCTGCCTTCTTGTTGACGGTCTTTACGAGTTCCTGACGGCGTTCCTGCGTCAGAGCCGGAATGGCCAAACGGATAGCCGTACCATCCGAGTTCGGGGACAGGCCCAAATCCGACTTCATGATGGCTACTTCCACTTCATGGAGCATGGATTTTTCATAGGGCTGAATCATAATCATGCGCGGTTCCGGAACAGCCACTTTGGCAATCTGGTTAACCGGCGTCGGCGTGCCATAATAATCCACCATAACCTTGTCCAAGAGGGACGGCGTAGCACGGCCAGCCCGCAGGGATGCGAATTCACGTTTCAATGCGTCAATGGATTTCTGCATACGCTCTTCATGGGAGCTTAAAATATCTTTTACCATATTATTTTCCTCCTACAGTGGTGCCGATTTCCTCACCGAGGGCCGCACGCACGATATTTTCATGATCATCAATATTAAAGACAACGAGAGGAATCTGGTTGTCCATGCAAAGGCTCGTAGCCGTGGTGTCCATAACCTGCAGGCCCTTGCTGATGATTTCCAAGTAAGTCAGTTCATCAAACTTCTTAGCGTCGGGGTTCTTGTTGGGGTCAGAATCGTAAATGCCGTCCGTGCCCTTCTTCGCCATCAGAATAACGTCAGCTTCGATTTCTGCAGCACGCAGAGCAGCCGTCGTATCCGTGGAGAAATACGGATTGCCCGTACCCGCACCGAAGATTACTACCCGGCCCTTTTCCATATGGCGGATAGCCTTGCGGCGGATATAGAGTTCAGCGACCTGACGCATTTCAATGGCCGTCTGCACACGCGTATCCACGTCCATCTTTTCCAAAGCGTCCTGCAGGGCCAGGGCATTCATAACCGTTGCCATCATGCCCATGTAATCAGCCTGTGCACGGTCCATCCCCTTGGCAGAACCAGCCAGGCCACGCCAGATATTGCCGCCGCCAACAACTACAGCCACATCTACGCCACGCTCACGGATGGCCTTAATCTGCTTGGCGATATCTTCCACAATAGGCGGATTGATACCGAATCCCTGATCGCCGGCCAAAGACTCACCAGAAAGCTTCAAGACAACACGTTTATATTTCGCTGTTTCCAAAACTATACCCTCCATGTCAAGCATCTCTGTACTTGCTATTCTTACTCACACTAATTTACATTATACATGAAAATGACCGAGAACACAAAAGTTTTGTGCACTCGGCTGTTAAAAATTGACGAAATCATAAAGCCAATGCCCGCAGGCCCAATTCATCCAATAACAGATTGGTTTCTGTGACCCCCAGCTGATGTTCCAGCGCATACCAAATCACGCTGTCAAAATGGTCGCGGACATAGAGTGCCCCCGCCCCTGCATAATGCAGAAAATGCTGCGTTTCCTTCGGGCTAAGTTCCATAGCCAAAGCAAGCACCAACACTTTATCGCGTGAAGGATTCGCCTTCTGCCCGCCGAATATATGATAAACATAACCTCTGTCCATCCCCGACCGCTTGATGATATCAGCGGTTTTTAAGCCCTTTTGCACCAAAAGCTCCTGCAAGAACTCCGCCAGTGTCATATTTCGCAAATTCAACGCATTATCCCGCCAAAAATCCTCCACGCCGCCGGCCTGGCTTAACCGGTTCTCTAAGGATTCCGTATCCATTTCCTGTCCCTTCATCAAAACTTCCTCCCTGCTGCAATATACCAACATCATAGAACAGCCTCCACGAGAAAGCAAGGTGATTTTATGCATGCCCTAGACTTCATAACCAACCAATACGAAAAAATCCGCCTGCTCAAACAGACAGAGCGCAGCGAAGTATGGCTGGCCGCTGACCAGCAGGAACAATTAGTCATCCTAAAACACCTGCAGCAAACCGGACTCCCCCTGCGTCCGCTAAAAGAAGCCCTAATCCCTCTGCTGCCCAAGTTGTACTACATCACCGAGAAAAAAAAAGAAACCATCACCATCGAAGAATACATCACCGGCACCAGCCTTGCCCAATATAGACAGGAAGGCCGTTTTCTCACGCCCCAGGAAGCAGAAAAAATCCTGCTCGCACTCTGCGACGGTCTTGCCGCCATGCACGCACTGGGCATCATTCACCGCGATATAAAACCTGCCCATATCCTTATCGAAAAAGACGGTACGCCCCGGCTTATTGACTTCGATACCTGCCGCCTGTTAAAAGACAGCCAACGCGAAGATACTGAGCTGCTCGGCACAAAAAACTACGCTCCACCAGAGCAGTTCGGCTTCCAGCAGACCGACTGCCGCAGCGATATTTACGCCCTGGGACAGACCATCAACGAACTGCTTCCCCCGGACTATCAAGGAAAACTCCGTTCCATCCTCAAACGCTGCCAGCGCCTTGACCCTGCCGACCGTTATCAAAGTATGCAGGAACTAAAAGCGGCCATCAGGCGGCCTGCCCTGAATAAAAAAATCGCCCTGCTCCTGATTTTGCCTGTTCTTGCCCTCTTGACATACCTCTATCCTGTCCAACAACCACCAACCAAACCAACACCGCCTGCTGCCACTGAAGAAAACACCGACAGCAACCCACCGGTAAATACCACGCCTAACCAACCACAAGAAAGTGCCAACACTGCTCCAACTGCCACCAACTCTACTCCACCAGCCACCACACCTTCAAATGTAACCATTCCGGCACCAGCTCCCCCAGCCAACCAGCAAAACAAGCCCACAGAAACAACACCCGCCTCGGCAGAAACAACCACCAATTATATCCGCACACAATATTTCCACTATGGCCAGCGTCTCGAAGGCTGGATGGAAAACTTTGACATGCCCATCAATAACGGTAGCACTCTGATTGAACTCCACCGCAACTTTTGGGAACAGGCCCGCGATGGCCAAGGCATAATTCATCTGCCCGCAGACGATATCGTCACACTGCGCATCATCAACCGCAGCCCCGAACCTTGGCACAATGCCCATGTAACCCTTCACTACGACAGCCACGGCTACACCGATACCCAAAACGTAACGATAAACGCCCTCGCCCCCGGCGAATCCACCGATGTAAGCATCCCCCTGACCAACTATCCCATCATCAACCCGGAAAAGGCCACTAACGTTACAATAGGCGAATTGTCGATTGAAATAAGCAGCGATTCACCACAGGAAATCTGTAGCAGCCGCTACCGAATCACCTTTTCCTATGCTCCGTAAAAAAATACAAAAAGTGTCCCCACAGCTAACCAAATGCTGTGGGGATTTCTTTATAATGATACATATTTATCCTTCAACTTTCGGCAGGGAGTCCTGTCGTTCCTCATGGGCATAAACCGCATCAAGGGTAAGGTCAACAATCTTGCGCCCGTTGTCGCTCAGCCCCATGTATTTCTGCATCTGACGGTGAGCTTTAGTCACGGTAGTTGCTTCTTCTCTTTGCTCGACGCTTCCTAGAATATAGTCCGTACTCACTCCGAATATACCAGCCAGTTCCTTAAGCTTTCGCACCGGCTGGATAGCACCGCTTTCATATTTATTATATGCCGTCCGAGAAATGCCGAGCCTTCTCGCCACCGCCTCCTGCGACCATTGCTTTTCCTCACGCAGCATGCGCAACCGCTGTCCCGTGATACTCATAGAATCACTCCTTAACTAATAATTGTACAGGAAATGACCGCTGGCACAAGTCGTGAGTTTCACACACAATACGTGAGTATTAGTCACTTTTTTCGTTGACTATTAGGTTGAATTGTCGTATAATTCAAAATAGGTAGTGAGTTTAATTCACAGGAGGATGCATCATGCACCGCATACGCGAACTGCGCATAGCCCAAAAACTTAGCCAACAGGAACTGGCCACAAAACTGGGGATTGACCGGTCAACCATAGCAAAATGGGAAACCGGTGCCCACTCTCCCAGAATAAACAAAATGAAGAAACTGGCAAAGATATTGAACTGTTCCTTGGAGGAACTGTTACCCAATCATTAATATTTTCATTCACAGGAGGAATTATCATGGAAAACACTAACAACGATTTTGTAACTACTACTCAAGAACCAGCTATCATTGAAGTATACCGTATCAGTCGTTGGGTCGGTATGCTTTGTGCCTGCAAAATTTTTCTTGATGATAACGAAATAGGTCGTGTCAGTAATGGTGACAAGAAAAAATTTGAAATTTCACCTGGACTCCACGAAATACGCATAAAAATGAACTGGTCTTTCCTAAAAAGCCGTCCCTTTAGTTTTAAAATCAAGAACGGAGACTTTACTCGCCTTCGCTTTGATTTTACCTTTGGAGGATTTGCTACCTTCACTAGCTGGTGGATGGTAAAATCTATATTCTCTGGTGGCAAAGTAATAAAAATTGAACAATATTAATTTTTTACTCAAACTTCGTATTTGCAAAACTGCTCATTAATTATCAAATCAGATTTTCTAAAATATAATAGCATAATCCGTCTCCGTTTTTTATAATGAAAGTGACCAAACTATCACAACATAAAACAAAATGGCATCTCCTTGAATTGCAGAGGTGCCATTTTTTGTTATCAGCAATACACTATTTCGTTAGGTGTTTACTCTCATTCACTCCTTAATCAGAACATCTTCGGCATCTTGAATATTATCTATTGTCATATTTTCTACAAATCCACCATTCTTGTCATGACCATTATATTTTATCAATTTATAATTGATA
>CADBYQ010000038.1 GCA_902798865.1 Pseudoselenomonas ruminantium
CCGCATCCCGGGCAACCGTACATCTCTCATTCCTCCGTTGAGCGCGTCATCCTGCCGGATTCGTCCATCAACCTCGACTACTGCACGGCAAAGCTCACGGACATCATCGACAAGCTGCTCGTCTATCCGGAGAAGATGATGCACGACATGAACCGCACGGGCGGTCTCATGTACAGCTCCCGTCTGCTGCTGGCTGTCGTCAGCAAAGGCGTACTGCGTGAGGATGCCTACAAGTGGGTACAGCGCAATGCCATGAAACGCTGGATGGAAGGACAGGATTTCCGCACGAGCGTGGAAAATGACCCGGATATTACGAAGTACCTGACCAAGGAAGAAATCGACGATTGCTTCGATTACAAGTATTTCCTGCGTCATGTAGATATGATTTTTGAACGTTTTGGCCTTTAATTAACAAGGGCGTTAAGGAGAGAGACTTATGTCAACAGTAGTAGTAACAGGTACGCAGTGGGGCGATGAAGGCAAGGGCAAAATCGTCGATTATTTGGCACAGCAGGCCGATACGGTAGTGCGCTTTCAGGGCGGCAGCAATGCCGGTCATACCGTGGTTGTTGATGGCGAGGCTTACAAGCTTCGTCTGATGCCCTCCGGAATTCTGTTCAAGGGTTCGCATTGCATTGTCGGCAACGGCGTGGCTTTTGACCCGATGGTTATGCTCGAAGAAATGGATGGTCTGGCTGAACGCGGCATTGACCTGTCCGGTATCCGCATTTCCAACCGTGCCCATGTGGTTCTGCCCTATCACCGCTTGATGGATGGCATTGGCGATGAAGCCCGCGGCGACAACAAGATTGGCACCACCAAGCGCGGTATCGGCCCCTGCTACATGGACCGCGATAACCGCATTGGCATCCGCGTCTGCGATTTGATGGACGAGGAAGAATTTGCTAAACGTCTCAAGGAAAACCTCGAAATCAAGAACAAGGAACTGAAACTCCTGTATGACCATGAGCCGCTCTCCTATGACGAAATCCTCAAGGAATACCTGGGCTATGCAGAACGTCTGCGTCCTTATGTCTGCGACACGATTGCCCTGCTCCGCGTTGGCGAAGGCCCCTTCCCGACGGAACAGCTCAATGCCATCGGCGAGAAAATCCGTGAAGAAGGCCATGAATATGGTGTGGTTACGGGCCGTCCCCGTCGTACGGGCTGGCTCGATGCCTGCGTGGTTCGCTATGCCGGCCTGATTTCCGGTATCGACTACATGGCAGTAACGCGTCTGGACATCCTCGATAACTTCGAAGAAATCAAGATGTGCGTAGCTTACAAGTACAAGGGCGAAATCCTCAACGAAATCCCTGCAAGCCTCAAGGTGCTGGCTGAAGTAGAGCCGGTTTATGAGACTTTCGCAGGTTGGAACACGGATATCAGCAAAATCCGCAAGTACGAGGACCTGCCGGAAAATGCGAAGAAATATCTGGAACGCATGGCAGAAGTAACCGGCATCAAGCTGGGCATTGTCTCCGTTGGCCCGAACCGCGACGAGACGATCGTTCTGGCCAAGGATATATTTTAAGGGTTAAAACAGGAGGGCGGTACAGTATGTTGTACCGCCCTTATTTGCTTATGGCAGGCAGAAAGGAGAACCAGTCAGATGATGTATGAACAGGAGGCCGTGGTACACCACAACAGCGGCATACATGCTCGCATTGCGGCAATGATTGTCCAGCGGGCGCGGGAACTCAGCGAGAAATATGCAACCCCCCTGTTTTTGCGCAGCCAGCGCAGTGAGCGCTTTGAGATGCGCAGTCTGATGAAACTGGTAGCGCTCAAAATCTGCAAGGGGGATTCGGTCTTTGTCTCGGCTGAAGGCGATGCCGGTAGGCAGGCAGTTTACGAAATGGTGCGCTTTTTGGAAGGCGATTTCGAGATGCGCGAGCCGGGGAAAATCCATGAAATGGATAAACTGCTCCATGAAAATGCCCTGATGCAGGAACGTCTGCAGATGATTTTGGAGGCGGTGCAGGACGGTATCTGCGTGGTGGACAGGACCGGCGAAATTACCTATGTCAATCCGTCCTATCTGCGCATTGTCCATAAGACGCCGGAAATGGTCATGGGGCAGAACGTCTTTAAGACTGCTCCCGACGGTAATCGCTGTGCGGTGCTGCGTACCGGTGTGGCGCGTATCGGCAGCATCAGCCGCAAAAAGGATGGCACAACCGTCGTGGCCAATGTCAATCCGATTTTCGTTAATGGCGAAATCGCCGGCGTCGTATCGGTTATCAAGGACATTACGGAACTGCAAAACCTTATGGCGCGGCTCTCGCAGGTATCCGCCAAGGCAGAATATCTGGAACAGGAACTTCTGCGCACGAAAAAGACGGCCAATGCCTTTGCCAACTACATCGGCAAAAGCGGCAAGGTCATTGACGTGCTGGCACTGGCCTCCAAGGCAGCACAATCCTCGGCGACCGTGCTGATTCGCGGCGAAAGCGGCACTGGCAAGGAAGTTATCGCCGAGGGGATTCATTATGCCAGTGAGCGGCGGCGGGGGCCGTTTATCCGCGTGAACTGCGGAGCCATTCCCGGAACTTTGTTGGAATCGGAACTATTCGGCCATGAAAAGGGCGCTTTCACCGGCGCGGTGAAGCGCAAGCTGGGGAAATTTGAACTGGCTGATCACGGCACGATATTTCTCGATGAAATCGGCGAAATGGACAAGAAAATGCAGGTCAAACTCCTGCGGGTGCTGCAGCAGAAGGAATTTGACCGTGTAGGCGGCGAAGAAACCGTCCATGTGGATGTGCGGATTATCGCCGCCACTAACCGTCATTTGGAGGATATGGTCAAGGACGGCACTTTCCGTGATGATTTGTATTACCGTCTGAATGTCATTCCCATTATCCTGCCGCCCCTGCGGGAACGCATTGACGATATTCCGCTGCTGGTGGAGCACTTTATTGATAAAATCAGTGCCGCTACGGGGAAAACCGTCCGCAGCATTACGCCGGAAGCCATGGACATTCTCATGCGTTACAAATGGCTGGGTAATGTGCGGGAGCTCGAAAATGTCATTGAGCGGGTGATTACGCTGATGGACAGCGATACCATCACCGTGGCGGCTTTACCTTCTTATATCAAAGGCGAGGCCGCCGATAGAGAAGTGCAGCAGCTCGAAACGGAAAGTGCGGTGCTTCCTTGGGAAGAGTACGAAAAACGCATTATTGCCAAGGCTTTGAAGCAGTGTGGTACGTTTAATGCTGCAGCCAAGGAACTCAAAATCACACATAAAACTGTGGCGGCTAAAGCTAGAAAATATGGCTTGTCTTGATTTTGGTAAAATTTACCCATATTGGTAATATTTACCAATGAAAATAATAAAGTTGGTAATATTTACCAAAAACAAGAATTGTTCCCTAGGAAATTTTCACGGGTAAATAGTACTTTTCATTTTATGCGATTAGTAATTACAGGATATATAAGGTTTTTAGGAAATTTTACCAAGTGTTTTAAAAGTTGGCACGCTGCTTGCATTAATATAGGGCAGTTAAAGATTTTCATGTTCGCTTTAGGAACTGGCAATAAATTTATTTATGAACAGTTCCTTAGAATATGGTTAAGTGAAGAGGAGAGATTTTCAAATGACTCAGGAAGTTGTAACGATCGAAAACAAAACTGGTATCCATGCCCGCCCGGCATCCATCTTCGTACAGACGGCTACGAAGTTCAAGTCCAAGGTTCAGATTCAGGCTAAGGGCAAGACCGTTGATGCTAAGTCCATTCTCATGATCATGAGCATGGGTCTCGTTAAGGGCACGGAAATCACCATCGTTGCAGACGGCCCGGACGAAGCAGATGCTGTAAAGGCTCTGAAAGATCTCGTTGATTCCAAGTTCGGCGAAGAATAATAATTAACCCATAGGGTTAGGGCGCCTTCTTTCCAAGGATTGGAGACTTTGGAGGAAGGCGTTTTTTTCGAAATTAATCATAGTTATGGCAACTATTATCAGGGGGAAAAAGAAAAATGGCAGACGCAATCAGAGGTAAAGGCGTTATTTCCGGTATTGCTATCGGTAAAATCATGCTGGCAGGTCAGAATTTGGACGGCTATCTGGTAAACTACCAGCCGGAATCCAAAGAAGTGGAGAGCAAGAAGGCTCAGGACGCGCTGACCGCCGTAGCAGAAACCCTGCGTGAAAACATCGACCGCCTGCAGAAACAGAATATGGTAGAGCAGGCTGCAATCATGGAAGCACATCGCATGATGGTACAGGACCCCATGATGGCGCAGAAAATCGAAGAAAAGCTCGAAGAAAATGCCAATGCTCCGCAGGCAGTCCTCAAAGCTGCTGAAGAACAGGCTCAGATGTTCGAGATGATGGAAGACGAATACTTCGCAGCCCGTGCCGTTGACCTCCGTGACGTTGGCAAGCGCGTAGCGAAGTACATCCTGGGCGTTAAAGAACCGGAACTGGGTGACGAAAAAGTTATCCTCTGCGGCCGTGAAATCGAGCCTTCCGTTATTGCTGGTATGCCGACTGACAAGATTGCCGGTGTTATCCTGGGCTCCGGCTCCACGACGGCTCATGCAGTTATCATCGCCAAAGCCCGTGCTATTCCGACCATCGTTGGCCTCAACAAAGAAGACCGCATCGACAAGATTGCTGATGGCGACTATGTTATCATGGACGGCGAAGAAGGCAAGATTATCGTGAACCCCAGCGAAGAAGAACTGGCTGGTTACAACGAAAAAATCAAGAAACAGCAGGAAATGGCTGCACATTACGCGCAGCTTAAAGACCTGCCCGCTGTTACGACGGACGGCGTGAAGGTTGACCTCATGGCCAACATCGGCACGCATATGGACGTAGATAACGCCCTCAAGTATGGTGCCAAGGGCGTAGGCCTGTTCCGTTCTGAGTTCGTATTCATGGGCCGTCAGGATATCCCCAATGAAGAAGACCAGTTCAAGGCATACAAAGAAGCTGTTGAAAAGTGTCAGGGCAACCTCTGCGTTATCCGTACCATGGATATCGGCGGTGACAAACCCCTGCCGTACCTCAACATTCCGGAAGAAGAAAACCCGTTCCTGGGCTACCGTGCAGTTCGCATCAGCTTGCAGCGCAAGGACCTTTTCCTGCCGCAGTTGAAAGCTATCCTGCGCGCTGGTGTATACGGCAAAGTTGGTATCATGGTGCCGATGATCATCAACGTAGCAGAATTCAAGAAGGTCAAGGAATTCATCGAAGAAGCTAAGCTGGAACTGGCTCATGAGGGCAAGGCTTATGCTGAAGATGTACAGGTTGGTATCATGGTCGAAACGCCGGCTGCTGCTGTAATGACGCCGGTACTCGCTAAGTATGTAGACTTCTTCTCCATCGGCACCAATGACCTCGTTCAGTACACGCTGGCTTGCGACCGCGGCAACGCTAACATCGCTGAACTCTACAACCACTTCAACCCGGCTGTACTGCAGCTCATTCAGCGCACCATCACCAGCGCTCGTGAAAACGGCATCTGGGCCGGCATGTGCGGTGAAATGGCCAGCGACCCGAACGCTGCTGTAATCCTCATGGCTATGGGCATCAGCGAACTCTCCATGAGCGCTCCGTCCATTCCGCGCGTTAAGGAAAAAATCCGCAACATCAGCTCCACGAAGGCTAAGGAAATCCTCGCTGACGTGATGAAGATGGAAGACGGCGACGAAATCAAGGCTTACCTCAGCAAAGTGCTGTAAGATTATATCGCATAACAAAAAGACGCATTCATTTTGAATGCGTCTTTTTGCTATAGGCCGATTTCTTCGTGATGCTCCTGCATGCCTTTGATGCAGTGGCCCATAACTTCGCCTAACTCCATGCCAAGATTTTCGATACCGCGATTAATGATTTCTCTGTTGCATTTTGCGGCGAATTTTTTGTCCTTGTATTTTTTCTTGAGGGATTTTACCGCCATGCCCTCCATGCGTTCGGGGCGCATTAGGGCATAGGCCTGGATGATGCCGGTGAGCTCGTCCACGGCAAATAAGCTCTTTTCCAAATTCGTGTGCGGTTCAACTTCGTCGGTGGTAATGCCATAGCCATGGGAGATAATGGACTTGATATCATCTTCCTCCACGCCTTCTGCTTCTAAGAGTTCCCGCACATGATGGCAGTGCTCATTTGGATATTTTTCGTAGTCCACATCGTGAAGCCAGCCGATGGCGGCCCAATGCTCTTTATCTTCGCCGTAGGCTTCGGCCATAGCACCCATGGCGGCGCTGACTGCGGCCGCATGGTGGAACAGGTGTTCTTCTGTGGTATGTTGGGCAAGAATTTTTTTTGCCATTTCCAGCGTTAATTTGCTCATAAACAGGCCTCCTGATATGTAAAGTTGTAACTTTTATTAGTATATGTTGAGCAACGGAAGTTGTCAAACGGGTTTCTTCCCATAATAGGCCAGCGCCCAGCCGTCACGGCCGTTTTCTTTTACCTGATAGAGCGCCTGGTCGGCGTTGTGCAATAGTTCCGGATAGTCCTGTCCGTGGGCAGGATACAGGGCAACGCCGATACTGGCAGATAGTCGTGGGTGCTGGTCGGTTTCAGGTTCTAAATTGTGGGCAGCTTCGCGGATGCGGGTAGCGATACATTCAACCTTGTGCCGGGGAATGTTGTCGATCACCAGAATGAATTCATCACCACCGAAGCGGCCAACGGCATCGTTGGCGCGGACGATGTGGCTGAGGCATACCGCAAAGCGGCGCAGGATATCATCACCGCGTTGATGGCCCAGCGTATCATTGGCCTCCTTGAAATGGTCAAGGTCGATGATAAAGAGGGCATGACAGCGGTCAGGGGCGGCAGGCGTACGCAGAATCTCACTGCCGGCGCGCTCAATGGCTGCTTTGTTCAGCAGGCCGGTCAAAGCGTCGGTTTCTGCCAGTTCCTGATAATGCCGCTGCTTTTGTTGCGCAGTATTCAGCTCGTTGAGCATGGACTGGAGCTTGCGATTTTTTTCCTGCAAGAGCTTTTGTGCCCTGCGCATGCTCTGTTGATGATGACTGAGGAAGAACATGGCGGCAATCAGGAAGAGGATAATACCTGCTGTAAGTCCGGTTTGCAGAGGATAAAAGGTGAGGAGATGCTGCAGGGAAAATTCCGGTTTGCTGCCAATAATATGCTTTTGGGTGATATGGGTGCGTTTTTCCGGATTTATCTGTGTGATGGCTTTGTTCAGGATACTCTGCAATATGCGGGGCTGTGCAGGGGAGATAACCAGACTGGTGGGGATGTTTATCGAGGCATCGGGGATGATGTTGAGGTCGGGGTAAAGAATCAGCGGGCGGTCGATTTCCAATGTGGAATCGCGAATGAGGGCGAGATCGCATTTTTTATTTTGAACAAGACCGATGGCCTCGCTGCTGGATGTATTGGCTTCGATAAAATTCCATTGGGGGAATTTCTGTTTGAGATAGGACATGATGGATGGTTCCGGCCAGGGGACGACCAACGTAACCTTTTCTGCAGCGGATGGTGTCTGTGGACTGCTGCCAATGAAGGTATAGGGGATTTCCAAAAGTGGATTGGTGAAATAAAAAGGCAGGTGATTTTCCGCACCGGTAAAGACATCCAGCATGAGGTCGGCCTCGCCTTTTTCCAGTAGGTCTATCGCATCTTCATAGTGTTTCACATGGATATATGTGAATTGCAGGCCGGAATTTTGGGCTAAAGCCTTAATGAGATCGGCATAAATACCGGTGACTTTCTGATTTTTTTTATCGTATTCGATATAGGGTGGGGCCCCGCCGTAGATGGCAACCCGCAGCGGCGGCAAGTTTTGGATATACTGGCTCTCTAACGGTGTATAGTGAACCAGCTGGAAGTCGAGATTTACTGCCAGATTTTGGGAAAGCTGTGGTTCAAAATGCGGATTTTCCGTGTTGAGCCGGGCCAGTGCCTGCTCCATTTCCACAAGGCGGCTGCGGTGCGCTTCAATGGCCGCTACGCGTACAGGAATGCGGGTATAGGCCATGAGGAAATGTTCTTCTGCAATCGTGTTGGTAGCGGTGTCTACAACCAAATCAATATCCCCTGCAGTAAGTGCCTGCACCATTGCTTTCTGATTGACAAATTCCTGCACGGTAAAAGTCAGGCGGTTGTTCTGTTGGAATTCTTCAAAGCGGTCATTTATGGGGCGGTGAGCAATAACACCCACGACCGCGCCATTGAGCGTGTTTAAGTCCTGTGGGTCAAAGCGCGTTTCATCTTCCCGCGTATAAAGGCCTTCCACATCATAGCCAAAGTTCATGGCGCTGTAGATAATGCCGTTGTGCATTCCAAGCGAACTGGGATATTCCACGGACAACAGCAAATCGATATCGCCGGCAAATAGTTGGGAAAGGGCATTGCTGGCCTCAATATTCACCAGTTGATAATCCCAGTCGGTCTGCTTGGATAGTTCGTCCAGATAGGTGATGTAATAGCGGCGCAGGACATGACCATTGACCAGACTTTTGTCCGGCTGAATAAAACCTAATTTTACTTGTTGTCCATCTGCTGCTGCCACAGGCTCATATACGGGCAGCATTAGGCAAAGGGCCAGGAGCATGGCTATAATTGCTTTCATAAGATGTTCTCCTATGGTAAATGCCAATGATATTATTGTATAGAATTATTTCGTGAAAACACAAAAAAATCCTGCTTGTTGAAAATCAGCAGGATTTTGTGGATAACTTTGGCTTAATACACAGATTATCCCCAAATAATGTGGAAAATGTGGATAAGATTGTGGATAAGTATGTCGGATAGTGGATTATTTTTCCCGATGTGCGGTATCGTAGATGGCATGGATAAATTTTTTCATGTTGATATGCACCTGCGAGGTGGTGGGCTTTTCCTCGTTTTCAAGTAGGCGCATGGTGTTGCGTATATCGTTGTAGTCAAAGTAGAGCGGAGCGTAGTCTTCGAATTTTGGGTTGGTATAATCGAGAACGCCCATACTGGCCACATTTATATGGCCTTGGAAAATTGTGCGGCGCAAACGCTGCTCCATTGCTTTGGCTTCGCGTGCCGGGTCATCTGCGCCATTCTGTTCGGCAACGGCGGTGAATAAGCCTTTGAGTGCAGGAATTTGCCCGCCGCTGCGTTCGATATAGGCCATGATATTTAATAAATCCTGTGCACCGGGGGCGGTGAGGATGCCGAGTTCTTTAAGCTGGCTTTCCGTACGGGAACGAATGGTTTTCTGCGGATTTTGTGACGGCGTGGCTTGTGGCGTCAGGCTGAGCAGGGAGTTTTGCAGATTTTGGGCGAAGGATTCTAGACGCAGGTGCTCACTGACGTTTTTCAGCACGCTGACGATTTCATTGCGGTTCAAGGGTTTCATAATATAGTAATCAATGCCGTGTTCGTAGGCTTTGCCCACTAAATCCTTGCTTTCCACTTGGGAGAGCATGATGATTTTTCCCGCAAAATTCTCCTTGATGCGGTTTACCGCCTGAATGCCGTCAATACCGGGCATCAACATATCGATAATGAGAATATCCGTCTGGCGCTCGGCAAGAAGTTCATTGGTCAGTTCTGTGGCATCGCCTAATGAGTCCGTAACGTCACCAAGATTGTAGTCTTCAATGATGTCCTGTAACATCATGCGTACAGCAGCATCATCATCAATCAGCATTATGTTCATGAGGGGGATTCTCCTTTGGTTTTGTCGGTTTATGCAGCTTTTGACAGGGCAGGTCCAAATAGCAGGTTACTTTATCTTTTCCATCAGAAGTCAGTTCAATGGTGCCGCCAAGCGTTTCCGTCTGGTGCTTGACATAGGTAAGCCCGACGCCGCTTGAAGCTTTGCCAGTGCTGTCGAATTTTGTCGTATACCCTGGTGAAAAGACCTGCGCTAAGCGCCGTGGCGGGATAAAGCTGCCAGTGTTTTCCAGTGTGATTTTTAAGCGACCGTCGCCGGTGCCGCCGACAATGGTCAGCGTGATGGTTCCCCGGCTGGGAATGGCTTCCACAGCGTTGGCTACGAGATTGTTGAGGATGGAGAGCAGCATAAAGGAGTGGAGCAGGGGGAGCCCTGCAGGGACTTTTGCATTAAAAAAGATTTCCTTGCCCAATGAGCGGGCGTATTTTTTTTGCGTATGAACCATGAGTTTGACGATTTTGTCCGGCGGCATGTAATCATCTACACGGCGGTTTTGGGCCAGCTCCCGCAGACCTGCATATATGCGCTGCTGGTTTTTCTTGATATCGTGGCACTGTCCGGCAATGCGCAGGACTTCATTGGCTAAATCCTCGTCTTCCGGTGTTTGTGCGCTGTCTTTCAGCCGTGTGTAGACATTGTAGCAGTCATGGGTGACATCCTCGCCACTCTGCAGGGAACACTTGAGTTCAAATACTTCCTCGTATAGTCCGGCAATCAGCATGGTGAGCCGGTCTTTTTCCTTGGTCTTGCGGGTCAGCCGCATTTCGGTGTTGTAGAGCTGGAACAGGAAGAAGAAGGAGAGAATGAAGAAACAGCGCAAAATGGCAATCAGAACCAACCGCCCGAGCATGCCTAAGGTGAATGTTTCTGATTGTTGGTAGGCGATGGCATTCATGGCCGCCAACTCACCGACACTGGCGAAAACTTCGGCGATAATCGCCCAGAAAGCAATCCCCAAAGCCTGTTCATAGATGGATTTTCGGGATAGCTGCGGCAGGGCAAAGAACAAGGAATAAATAAAGTAATAGAAGAAATTGGGGATATGCTCAATGAGGGCGAGCAGGATATCATCGCCGTAAAATACATCCAGCCCCGTGCGGAACAGCATAACGGCGGCTCCAGCCATAGCACCGGTAAAGAGCCGGGGAAAATTGCTGAGCCAGATAAGGAATAACAGAAAGACTGGTGAGCCGAAACTGACGCGGAAGCTGGCAAAATCCCCGCTGAAGGGATGCATTTTTGGCTCGCCGGCCAGCGGTACCAAGATCATCATAAAGAGTAAAACCAGCCAGTCCTGACGGGTGGGATTGGCATTATTCATCGAAAAAACTCCTTTGGAAAAGAAAAACACTTATAAAATAATAATCGTTGCTTATCGGATTATATAGTTTTTTATAGTCATGCATTTATATTATTACCATCAATCATACCATAAGTCAAACAGCAATTATAGTATCGTTTAAGTGCAGCTTATGGTCGTATCGTTATGAGGAGGTAGAAAAAATGTCTGATTCGAAAAATCAGGGATTAAGCCCGTTGATTCGCGGTCTGATGTGTGTGGCCATCGGCGCAATCATCTGGTTTATTCCCGCACCGGCTGGGGTAGGAGCCCAGGCTTGGGGGCTTCTGGCCATCTTTATTGCCACCATCGCAGGTTTTATTCTCCAACCCATGCCTATCGGTGCCATTGCATTGATTGCATTGACGCTCCTGCCCATCCTGGGCATTATGAAAACCGGTGAAGCGCTGGCAGGTTTTTCCAACACCACGATTTGGTTAATCGTATCCGCATTTATGTTTGCAGAAGGGTTCATCAAAACGGGTTTGGGCAAACGTATTTCCTACATGCTGCTCTCCAAGTTCGGCAGCAGCACCTTGCGTGTAGCTTATGTCATGAGCGCCGCTGACTTCGTTATCGCACCGTTCACGCCGTCCAACACGGCACGTGGCGGCGGCATTATCTTCCCGATTGTCCGCAGTATCACGGCTGCCGTTGGCTCGGATGTAGAGAAAAAGACCAATATGCGCACAGGTGCATTCCTGATGTTCAGCGCCTATGCTGCGGTTATCACGTCCGCTTGTATCTTCCTGACGGGTGCTTCCAACAACGTGCTCTGCAACACGCTGGCACAGCAGATTTTCGGCACCTCGATTGGCTGGGGCGACTGGTTCTTGGCCTGCATTATTCCCGGTCTTATCCTGACCGTGGCTACGCCGTATATTCTCTATAAGCTCATCAACCCGGAACTCAAGAACACGCCGGAAACGCAGGAACTGGCTCGCCGGGAACTGGCAGAAATGGGCCCTATGAGCTCCAAGGAAATCATTCTGAGCTTCATCTTCGTTGTGGCTTTGGTTATGTGGGCAACGGGTTCCTACCATGGTATTGACTCCGCTTTTGTTGCCTTGCTTGGTCTTTCCGCCATGCTTTTGACGGGCATTCTCGACTGGTCGGATGTGGCCCATCAGCATGCTGCCTGGGACGTACTCGTATGGATGGGCGTGTTGGTTAACATGGCCGCCTTCCTTTCCAAGTTCGGTCTGATGAAATGGTTCGCCGATGTAATGGCTGCTCAGTTTGCTGGTATGGAATGGATTATGATGCTCGTCATACTCAGCATCATCTATACCTTCGCGCATTATCTGCTGGCCAGCAACTCGGCTCATATCATGGCACTCTTTGCTGCTTTCGCTACGATTCTCGTGGCTGCCGGTGCTCCGGTACTCGGCGTACTGATTCTCTTTGGTGCACTCTGCAACAGCGCATCCTTCCTTACCCATTATGGCTGCGGCGTTACCCCGATTTTCTTCGGTGCCGGCTTCATGGGGCAGGGTGAATGGTGGAAGATTGGTTTCATCATCACGGTACTGCATGTTATCGTCTGGATGGGCGTAGGCCTGCCGGTAATGAAAGTAATCGGTATGTTGTAAGGTTGAGGGCTCTCGTCCTTGAGAGCCCCTTACCATAGCTTAATGCTATGTAGTAATTTAATGGACAAATTTTTCAAAATGTACTTGATTGTATATTGTATACATGATACAATATAGACAAGTCAAAGAGCTATGAGAACATAAACAATGCTTATAGTTCGACTCGGTAAAAAAGATGTTATGTTGGGTTATCTTTATGAAAGAAAGGAACGTGGAGCAAAATGAGAAAAGAGCATGATTTCCTTGGTGAACTGGAAATTCCTGATGAAGTATACTATGGTGTACAGACTACCCGTGCAATCTCGAACTTCAAGATTACGGGCCAGAAGATTGACCCAGACTTCGTTCAGGCTTATGCCAAGGTCAAGAAGGCTACGGTAATGGCGAATATGTCTACGGGCCGTATGCCGAAAGAAGTCGGCGAGCCGCTTATGCAGGCTGCTGATGAAATCATTGCTGGCAAATTCTTGGATCAGTTCCCCGTTGACCCCATTCAGGGCGGCGCTGGTACTTCCGTAAACATGAACGTCAACGAAGTTCTTTGCAACCGTGCACTCGAAATCATTGGCAAGCCGAAAGGGAGCTATGACATCATCAGCCCCAACAACCATGCCAACATGGCACAGTCCACGAATGATACCTTCCCGACCAGCATCAAGGTTTGCCTGTCCCACAAGGGCAAGAAGCTGACGGCTTCCCTCGGCAGACTGGCTGATGAACTGGACAAGAAAGGCGAGGAATTCAAGGATATCCTCAAGATGGGCCGTACGCATCTGCAGGATGCAGTACCCATTACGCTGGGCCAGGAAATGCATTCCTATGCTTCGGCAGTTCGTCGTGGCATTGACCGCATCAACCATGCTATCGATACCATTCATGTGGTGAACATGGGCGGTACGGCAGTAGGTACGGGCCTCAACGCTGAGCCTGCTTACATTACGAAAGTTGCTGAAACGCTGTCCGAAGTTACGGGCGAGAAATATGTCACTGCTGATAATATCATTGATGCTACGAATAACACCGATGGTTTCTCCGATGTTTCCAGCGCGATGAAGACGACGGCACTGGTGCTCATCAAGATGGCGAATGATTTCCGTATGATGGCTTCCGGCCCGCGCTGTGGCCTCAACGAACTCAAGCTGCCGATGCGTCAGCCGGGTTCCTCCATCATGCCGGGCAAGGTTAATCCCGTTATTGCCGAAGTTCTCGACCAGGCTTGCTATCAGGTAGTGGCAAATGACCTTGCGGTTTCGCTGGGCGTAGAAAATGGTCAGTTTGAACTGAACGTTATGGAGCCAGTAATCAGCTTCAATATGTTCAACTCCATGACCTACATGACCAATGCAGTTGATACGTTTGTAGAAAAACTGCTGATTGACCTGCAGCCGAACAAAGAACAGTGCCAGGAATGGCTCGACAAGAGCGTAGGTGTCGTAACGGCTATGTTGCCGCATATCGGCTATGAAAACTCGGCAATGATTGCCAAAGAAGCTTACAATACGGGTAAACCGGTTCGTCAGGTTATCCTCGAAAAAGGTCTTATCTCCAAGGAAAAGATGGAAAAGATTCTTTCTCCGAAGGAAATGACCACTCCGGGTATTGCCGGCTGATATCCGCATAACCCAAATAACATTTCCATAGAGTAAAGTGCGCGCCCTCAGCGGCGCGCACTTTTATTTTGCCTATGGAAAAACCTGAACAATGGCGTTATGACGAGATAAAATATCTCGTCGAAGCGCTAATAGGGAGTTTTACCTATGGTAAAACAGGAATAATGGCGCTATGACGAGATAAAATATCTCGTCGAAACGCTGAGAGGTGGTTTTTCCTGTGGAAAAACCTGAACAATGGCGTTATTTTGTAGACAAAATCCTGATGATAGGAGCGTTTTAATGAATAGACAAAAGCTGGCGGGAGTCATAACTATGGCGCTGCTGCTGCCGCTGTGGAGCAGTCCGGTGGAGGCCGTATATCATGCTGACTCCGATACAGGCATTGATGCATTGGACTATATTGAAAATGAACACCGGCAGGCAAAGGCCAACCGCTTGACCCCGGAGCAGGAAAAACTGCTCTCTGATGCCAAAGCCATGGAAAAGAACCTGCGTTATCCTGTAGATCCGAAAAAGGCCGCTCCCGTGGCCTTTGAAGGAGAAGAACTGACTTATGATGAGCGCGATGGCAGCTTTATGGCCAAGGGCAAGGTGGATATCCTGCAGATGGATGCGCATCGTTTTCAGGGAGAAATGATTACGGGCAATACCAAGACGCAGGATGTAAGCATACCCGACAAGGCGCATATCCTGCAGATGACGCCAGGCGAGGTGCGCGTGACGCTCGATGGCTATGATGTGAACTATAACTATGGCCTTAAGACGGGCACGATGGGACAGGCCATCGGCAAGGCGGGCAGCCACTACATTACGGGCAAGCGCTTCGAGTTCTATCCCGATCATATCGTGGTCTATGATGGCACGGAGACACGTTGCAGCGCCAAGAGCCCGGACTATCACCTGGCGGCTAGCAAGATCGTGCTTTACCCGAACGATCGCGTGGAGATGGATAACGTGCGCTTCTACCTGAAGCACATGAAGATCCTGCAGAAAAAGCACTATGTGAATGATAAATTGGGGGGCCAGAACGGCGGCCAGCCATCCTTCCCGCGCATCGGCTACAACGATGACGATGGTATGTGGCTGAAGTGGCATCTCGACCAGGATTTGGGAAATCACGTGCAGGCAAACGAGCATCTGCATGTCACGAAAAAGGATGGCTGGCGCTCGAACTACGATGTCACCTATGCGCATGCAGGGCTGCGGAGCGGCATTACCTACGGTCATTTCGAGGATGGCGACGAACATTGGATCAAGAGGGAACCGTCCTGGGTCACGAGCTTTGATCATCGCCTCGGCCATTCCCATTTCCATTATGGCCTCGATACGGAGTATGGCCGCTGGTATGGCGATGGCGTGCATAGTACCCATACTTATGGTGGGGTGCGCCTTTCGTATGATCCGATCAAGTGGTCGCGCAATACGCTCTATCTTGGCACGGGCTATGATATGACGCACGAGTCCTATGATGATTCGAATGTGCATGGCGCGCGGTTCGATGCGGTGCTGACGCGGGATATCGATCTGCGCTGGGCCGCCTATGTGGGCTATCATTACAGCAAGAAGAACGAGGAGAATTCCCTCTTTAACTACGATACGGATGATTTCAGCAAAAAGGCAGAAGGCGGATTCAGCTACCGTGTCGATGATAACAACCGGCTGGTCGTGGGTACGCGTTATGACCTCGACCATAGTGAGTGGAATCACGTCGATTATTATTGGTACCATAGCATGCATTGTGCGGAGCTGGTGCTGCGTTATAAATCCATGGACAACAGCTGGAATGTACGGTTGCAGTTTACGCCGTGGTGATGGGAGCATAGATGAGCGAAAATCTGACCAGGATCATTGACGCTTTTCAGGGGCGTAAAATCCTCGTAATTGGCGATATGGTGGCGGATGTCTACCTCGATGGCCGCATTTCGCGCATTTCGCGCGAGGCCCCGGTGCTCGTACTGCAGCAGGCGGGCGAGCGCATCGTGGCGGGCGGCGCGGCCAATGTCGTGAACAACATCGCGACGCTGGGGGGTGAGGTTTATGCCGTAGGTGTCGTGGGCGATGACCATGCGGCAGCGGGCATCGAGAAGGCACTGGCCCGGAATGGTGCCCATACGGAGGGCCTGATCTGCGATGCGACGCGGCCGACGATCTCCAAGACACGCATTATTGCGGGCGGCCGCGCGACGGTGAGCCAGCAGATTGTGCGCATCGATAAGCAGAGTGAAGCACCGCTCGATGAAGAGGTGGAGCAGCAGCTTCAGGATTATATCGAGACGTTGCTGCCCGGTATCGAGGGCGTTGTCATCAGTGATTACGGCGCGGGTACAGTGACGCCGCGCCTGC
>CADBYQ010000039.1:0-23451 GCA_902798865.1 Pseudoselenomonas ruminantium
TCGACCGTCAGGCTCTTGAACAACTGAAGGGGAAGTAAATTTGGGGGCTGCAATAAAGCAAATTAGCGCGATAACAAAGCCAATAGCACTGGTGGTCTGACCGCTGGTCATAAAGCCAAGTACTTTTTCGGCATAGTCGCCGCGCAAGAATTCCAGCCCAAAGCGGGCGGCACAGTAGAGCATGACATAGAGGGCAAAACACTGTCCCTTGGCATGATTTACCGTGGCACGGAAGATGAGCAGCAGGGCAAAGATGACAATATCGAGTTGTCCTTCCCAGATTTCGGCAGGCCAAAGCGGCTGGCTGCCATAAGTGTGGGCGGCCAGGGTCGTTGCGGGATAAACAATGCCAAAGCTGCTGCCGGTGGGAGCGCCAAAGGCATCGCCGTTTAAGAGATTGGCACAGCGGCCAAGTGCCTGCCCTAAGATGATGGCAGGAGCCAGCACATCCATCATATGCAGGGTGTCCAGCTTATGATGGCGGCAGTAAAAAATGCCCGTGAGCACGCCCAGAAAGACACCGCCCTGAATGGCCATGCCGCCTTGCCAAACATTAAAGAGTTCGGTCAGGTGGTGGGAGTAGTAATCCCAGTCGAAGAAGAACACATCCCAAAGGCGGGCGCCTAAGAGTCCGGCAAGACCACAGTAAATGCCCAGGTCGACAAGATGTTTTTCTGCTCCGCGGCCATCCTGTTTGGCCAGGAAATAACCAACGCCGGTAGCCAGCATAATCGACAGGGAAATGACAAGTCCGTAAGCGCGGACGGGGAAATCACCGACAAAAAATAAATACTGATGCATAACGAAAACTCCTAAAATAAGTATCTGTCCCTCATTATTATAAACCATGAGGGGCTTTTTTACTATAGACAGTTATGCTATAATGATAAGTTGTATGAAACGAACAAAATTTATTCGAGGTGTTTTTCATGGAATTAAGCATGGATATTTTAGTGAAACGGTTTAAGGATTATGTGAGCTTTGATACGCAATCCGATGAGGATAACGACAAGGCTTGCCCCAGTACGCCGGGACAGATGGTACTGGCTAAGCACTTGGCCGAGGAGCTGAAAGAAATCGGGCTTAGCGAAGTGGAACTCGATAATCATGGCTATGTGATGGCAACTCTGCCGGCTAACGGCATGGAAGATGCGCCGGTAGTTGGCTTTATCGCTCATGTAGACACGAGCCCGTCTGCCTCCGGCAAGGATATCAAGCCGCAGATTGTGAAAAATTATGATGGCAAGGATATCGTGCTCAATGCGGAGAAAAATATTATCTTCTCCACGAAGGCGTTCCCGGAAGTGCTGAAGTATCAGGGGCAGGACATCATGTTCACGGATGGCACGACGCTTCTTGGTGCTGATGACAAGGCCGGTGTGACGGCAATTGTCAGCGCTATGCAGTATCTCGTGCAGCATCCGGAAATCAAGCATGGCAAGATTCGCATCGGCTTTACGCCAGATGAGGAAACGGGCCGCAGCGCGGACCGTTTCGATGTCGAAAAGTTTGCAGCTGATTTTGCTTATACCATTGATGGCGGCGAACTGGGTGGTCTGGAGTATGAGAACTTCAACGCAGCTAATCCCACGATTACTTTCCACGGCGTCAGCGTGCATACCGGTGATGGCAAGGGCAAGATGATTAACGCCCTGTCCATGGCCTGCGAATGGCAGCAGATGCTGCCGGCCGGTGAGAAGCCGGAGTACACGGAAGGCCATGAAGGTTTCTTCCATGTCTACAAGATGAGCGGTGATGTGGAAACCTGCACGATGAGCATGCTGATTCGTGACCATAACCGCGAGAAGTTCGAGGAACGCAAGGCATACCTCGATACCATGGCCGCATTCTTCAACAAGAAGTATGGCGAAGGCCGCGTGGAAGTGAAGCACCATGACGTGTACTTTAACATGCTGGAAAAGATTGAAGACGGCAATATGTATGTGGTGGAACTGGCTAAGGAAGCCATGAAGGCTGCCGGTATCGAGCCGGATGTACAGCCGATTCGCGGTGGCACGGATGGTGCCCGCCTGTCCTTTATGGGACTGCCGTGTCCGAATATCTTTACCGGCGGTGCCAACTTCCATGGCCGTTTTGAATATCTGCCGCTGGAATCTCTCAAAAAAGCCGGGGAAACGGTACTGCAAATCGCCGTGGGTGCGGGCAAATTGAACAAGAAATAAGGAGAATATATGGCATTATTAGAAGTGTTGAAGGCGGGCAATCCCGTCCTGAAGCGGGTTTCCGTACCTGTGGAACGTGTAGATAAAAAGCTCAAAAAACTGATGGACGATATGGCCGAAACCATGTATGAAAATGATGGTGTCGGTTTGGCTGCTCCGCAGATTGGGCAGAACATCCGTCTGGTGGTCATTGACTGTCAGGATGAACATGGCCTGTTGGAACTCATCAATCCGGTGATTACCTTCAAGGAAGGCGAGGTTGTCGATACGGAAGGCTGCCTGTCCGTGCCGGATATTTATGGGGAAGTGACGCGGGCTGCCAAGGTCAAGGTGGAATTTATGAACCGCCGGGGCAAGCGCCAGCATTTGACGGCAACGGGACTCCTGGCCCGCTGCATTCAGCATGAACTCGACCATTTGGAAGGTCAGCTCTTTATTGACATTGCGACGAGTGTTCATAGGGGGAATCAGTCGTGAAGAAATTTCGCGTAGTATTTATGGGTACGCCGGAGTTTGCGGTACCTTGTCTGGCTGCTCTCCACGAACAGTGCGAGGTCATGGCGGTCATCACCCAGCCGGATAAGCCCAGAGGGCGCGGGCAGAAAATGATGCCGTCGCCGGTAAAGGCCTGGGCCGTAGAACATGACCTGCCTGTTTACCAGCCGGAAAAAATCAAGACGGAAGAATTTACCGCCAAATTGGAGGAAATGAAACCCGACCTTATGGTGGTTGTGGCCTTTGGGCAGATTCTTTCGCAGCGTATTCTGGACATTCCTGAATACGGCTGCATCAATGTCCATGCGTCGTTATTGCCGCGTTACCGTGGGGCTGCGCCCATGCAGTGGTGCGTGATTAACGGTGAAGAAAAGACTGGCGTTACCACGATGTTTATGGATGCTGGTTTGGACACCGGGGATATGCTCTTAAAGGCAGAATTCCCCATTGGCGAAGATACCACGCTCGAAGAAGTGCATGATGGCCTGATGGGCATGGGCGCCAAAGTCCTTATGGATACGTTGGAAAAGCTCTCTGACGGCACGCTTACGCGCACGCCGCAGCCGGCTGAATCCAATTACGCGCCAATGCTGACGAAAACCACCGGTCAGATTGACTGGTCAAAAAACGCGCAAGAGGTGCATAATCTCGTGCGCGGGCTTAATTCCTGGCCCGGTGCTTATACGCAGCTGGACGGGGCCAAGTACAAAATTTGGCGTACGCGCCGTACGGGCGAAAAGGCTGACGTTCCAGCAGGTTCTATTGTAAGGGCAGATAAAAAGACAGGCCTCTTTGTGGCTGCCGGAGATGAAGTTCTGGAGATTGTGGAATTGCAGGCTCCCGGCAAGAAGAAAATGCGGGCAGCTGATTATTTGAACGGTCATGGCTTTGCCGATGGGGCAAAATTTGCCTGATTTGTTTGGAAAGCAAGGGGGAGAGTTGTTGGAGAAAAAATTCACCTTGCCCGGCAGACCGAAAAAACGACTGTTTATCGGCATGCTAGCGCTGACTACGGTGTTGGCTTCGGTTGTGCTTTATGGCATTTGGTATATTGCCCGTTTGGGACTGGCGGAAATAGCAGAGCCGCTGCCCCTGGTGGTCGGGGGGCTGTTTGCCCTGCTTGGCGGCGGGGCAATGCTCGCTATTTTGAATATGGTGCTGGCGGTCAAGGGCTGGTTTTATCTGCCCTTTTTGCAGCGGCAGACCTATGAGCTGATCAATGTGCTCTTTCCCGTGGCCGTATATGTTGCCAAAATTTTTGGCGTTAGCAAGCGGAATTTGGAAGGTTCGTTTATCGCGACCAGTAACCTCTTGTTTAACCGCTTGGGGATAAAGGTGCCGGCTGACCGCCTGTTGGTGGTGACGCCGCATTGTCTGCAGTTGGCTACCTGTCCGCATAAAATCACCCGTGACCCCAATAATTGCAAACGCTGCGGTGGCTGCGATATCGGTTCGCTCGTGACCTTGTCCGAGGAAATGGGCTTCCATTTCTTTGTGGCAACGGGGGGGACTCTGGCTCGTCAGGTTGTCTACAATACCCGGCCAAAGGCGGTGCTCGCCATTGCCTGTGAGCGGGACTTAATGAGCGGCATCCAGGATGTCTATCCTCTGCCGGCAGTTGGGGTGCTAAACATTCGTCCTAATGGCCCATGTTATAACACCCATGTGGACATGGCGGAAGTCCGTGCCCAACTGGAAAAAATCATCATTCCCAAGGAGCAAGATAATGGATAAAGCGCGGGAAATCGCGATTAAGATATTAAACGAAGTGCATGAAGAAGGCGCCTATGCCAATGTGGCTTTGGCCCGTCATCTGCGCAAGGCAGACCTTAGCGACCAGGACCGCCGCTTTGTGACGGAACTGGTCTATGGTGCGGTCAAGGCCGGAGATACGCTGGACTGGATTCTGCGCCGCTATGTGAACCGGCCGTTAAAGAAAATTCCGCCGATGGTACGGGATATTCTGCGGTTGGGGCTTTATCAGATTTTCTATCTGGACAAGGTGCCTGCTTCGGCGGCCTGCAATACGGCGGTGGAACTGACCAAGAAGTACAGCCACGCCGGTACGGTGAAATTTGTCAATGCCGTTCTGCGCACCGCTGTGCGGGAGCCGGAAAAAGCGGCCTTCCCCGAAGGCAAGGGCAAGGCAACGGAAGGCTTGGCACTAAAGAGCCAGCATCCTTACTGGCTCGTGAAGCGATGGGTTAAGCAGTTTGGCTTTGAAGAAGCGGAAGCGCTCTGTGCTTTCGATAACGGCCAGCCGGTCTTATCGGTGCGCACCAATACGCTGAAAAACGAACGGCCTGAACTCATGGCGGCTCTCAAAGAAACTGGTGCAGAAGTACAGGAAAGCCAGTGGACACCAGAGGGAATACTCGTTACGGCGCATGGTGCTTTGGACAATCTCGCTCCCCTGCAGGAAGGTCTGTGTCAGGTGCAGGACGAAAGTTCCATGCTGGTTGCGCATGTTGTTGACCCGCAGCCTGGTGAACTCATTATCGACTGTTGCAGTGCTCCGGGTGGCAAGACCACCCATATGGCGGCTTTGATGGAAAATAAGGGCCGCATTGTGGCAGGCGATATCTATGAGCATAAGCTGGAGCGCATTGAGGAAAACGCCAAGCGTTTGGGAATTGATATCATTGAGCCAACTTTGCTCGAGGCCCGTAAGGTAGGCGAGGAATACGAGGATATGGCTGACCGCGTGCTCGTGGATGCACCCTGTTCCGGTCTGGGCGTTCTGCGGCGCAAGCCCGATGCTCGTTGGAATAAGAGTGCCGAGGAGATTGCGGCCTTGCCGCCACTTCAGGGCGAAATCCTCGATAGTGCCGCCAAGGCACTTAAAGCGGGCGGCGTACTGGTCTACAGTACCTGCACCATTGACCCGTCAGAAAATGACGAAGTGGTGGAGGCCTTTTTGACCCGTCATCTGGAATTTACGTTGGAACAGACCGGGGATTTCCTGCCGGTGAAGCGTTCGGACAAGATGGTACAGCTTTATCCGCAGCGGGATGGCACGGATGGCTTCTTTATCGCGCGTCTGCGCAAAGCGAAAGGATAAGACATTGACGAATATATTTGGGTTGACTTTAGCAGAGCTGCAGGATGTCTTGGCGCCCTTTAAGGTGCAGAAGTTCCGCGCCAAACAGATTGCCGAATGGCTCTATCAGCGTGGGGCGACAGATTTTTCTGCCATGACCAACCTGTCGAAGGCTTTGCGTGAGCAATTGGCGGAGAATTTCACCATTGGCCGTCCGAAGATTAAGGCGCGGCTTGATTCACAGGATGAAAAGACCACGAAGTTCCTGCTTGAATTTGCCGACGGCATTGCCATCGAAACGGTGCTGATGCGCCAGCCTTATGGAAACAGCATTTGCGTATCCACGCAGGCTGGCTGCAATATGGGCTGCGCTTTCTGCGCATCCACCCTGCATGGCATGGCACGAAATCTGACCTGTGGCGAGATTCTCTCGCAGGCGGTCGTGATTAACGATATGCTGCGTGAGGAGTCCGGCAGCAAGGTGGATACCATGGTGATTATGGGCAGCGGGGAACCCTTGATGAACTACGACGAGGTCGTGAAGTTCCTGCGCCTTATCCATGAGCCGTACACCTTAGGTTTGGGGTATCGCAATATCACGCTGTCCACCTCCGGCATTGTGCCGGGCATGTATCAGCTGGCAGAGGAAGGTCTGCCGATTTCCCTGTCGGTTTCCCTGCATGCGCCGAATCAAGAGCTGCGCTCGGAAATCATGCCCATCAATCGCAAATATCCATTGAAGGATGTAGTGGCGGCAGCCAAGAACTATGCCGACAAGACCAAGCGGCGGGTGACTTACGAATACATCCTGATTGACCAGTTAAACGATGGCGAGCAGCAGGCTAAAGAGCTTACGGCGCTTATGCATGGTCAGCTGGCCAGCGTCAATCTCATTCCCATCAATCCCGTGGTGGAGCGCAATCTTCTGCGTCCGTCCAAGGCGCGGATTGACTGGTTTGAAGGTTATCTGGCAAGCCATCATGTGAGCGTGACCGTGCGCCGGGAGATGGGCACGGATATTCAGGCGGCCTGCGGCCAGCTGCGTAATAAGCATTTGCAGGATTAGAGGTGTTACCTTATGGGCATTGGCAAATTAGAATCATTTTTGGAAAATCATATCGAAGGATTCTTTAACAAGAAATTCAGCAGTGATTTGGAGCCGGTGGAACTATCCAAGGCGCTGGAAAAGGAGATTGCCCGTCAAGGCAAGGGCAAAGCTCAGCGCATGGTGCCCAATCAATATGTGTTTTTCCTCGCCAGGGAAGACTATCAGCGGCTTTGTGCCCGGCGGATTATCGACGAGCTCTATACGGTAGCCGAAAAACAGGTTATCCTGCAGAATTACACCATGCAGGGCAAGCTGACGGTAAGCTGTCAGGCTGATGAGGCAAAGCAGCGCGGTATCTTTGAGCTAAAAGCCCGTTTCTCAGAGCCAGAGGAGGATACACAGACGAAAAACTGTGATGAGCAAAATACGCTGGTACTGGCTAAGCCTCGCTTGGGGAGTCAGCAGCCTCTGAATTTGCCCAAGGAAGTAAAAATTACCGCGCTAAAAGTTGTCGAAGGACCAGATTTGGACGCCTATTTGGAATTTGGCGAGGGTCAGATTTACATTGGCCGCCGGGAGAAAAATGAGTTTATTCTCACCGACCCGAAGGCTTCACGGCTTCATGCCTGGATTGCCTATGAGAATCACCGGCATGTTCTCTATGATGCTCAGAGTACCAATGGTACATTTGTGAATGGTGAGCTGGTGGAATCTGTATGTCTGTGCTCCGGTGATGAAATCCAAATTGGAACATCGGTTTTAGTCTACGAGGTGATTTGATGCAAGGTGCGGCAATGGCCATTAAGGTGGTCAGAGTAGTGCTGGAATACGGTATGCTCCTGTGGCTGATTTACTTTACTGTCAGTCTGTCGCGCAGGATGTTTGGCGAGGTTAAGCAGGAACTGAAGCAGCAGCGTAAGCCTGCGGTCAAGCAGAATGAAGCGCTGCTTACCGTGGTGGAAGCCAACGAGGAGGAACTGCAGGGACGGCGGTTTGCTTTTCAGGAGGAAATAACCATTGGCCGGGGAGCAGAAAATGATGTGCGCATTCCCGAAAATTTTGTTTCCCATCGTCATGCCACGATTTTTCTCCATGGTGCCCAATACGTCATTGAAGACTTGGGCAGTGTGAACCATACATATGTCAATGGTCAGCCTTTGGAGGGCCGGGCTTACTTAAAACCCGGTGATGAAATTCGTGTGGGCATGGTTACCCTAAGGTTCGAGAGGTGAACGAATTGCAGCAAGTTTATAAAGCTACTGACGTAGGCTTAGTGCGTAAGGGCAATGAAGATAATCTGTTGGTTTTTGACAAGGTCTATGCTGTAGCAGACGGCATGGGCGGCGAGGCTGCCGGCGAAGTAGCTAGTCAGCTGTTGGTGAATACCGTTCAGGAAAAACTGGCCGGCAGAGAACAGATTAGAGAAGAGAATCTTTGCCAGGCTGTCCAGGATGCCAATATGGTCATTCGTCATTATGTTGGAGAACATCCTGGCTGTGAAGGCATGGGAACAACGGCAACCTTGCTTCATATTGATGAACAGGACGGTCAGGCCTATTGGGCTCATGTCGGTGACAGCAGATTATATCTGTTGCGCAGTGGCACAGAGGCTTTGGCACAGATAACCCGCGACCATTCCTATGTGGAAGATTTGGTGCGGGAGGGAACGATTACGCCCGAAGAAGCAAAAAAACATCCGCAGCGCAATATGCTGACCAGAGCCGTTGGCGTTATGGAAAATCTGACGGTAGACAGCGGCCGGTTGACCATTCAGGATGGTGATATCTTCCTGCTGGCCACAGATGGCTTGATGAAGCATGTTGAGGATGAGGCGATTACGCGTATCTTACGGGAAGCTGTGGACAATCCGGCGCAGGCACTCCTCAATGCAGCTTTGGCTGCAGGCGGTACCGATAACATTACGGTAGTGGTGGTGAGCCTCGCATGAAGAATTGGGGGCTTTTAACAGCGCCTTTGGGGATTTTCCTTTGTGGTATGTCTGTTCTGTATTTGAAAATGCAGGGCGCTATGCAGAAGGTGACCAATACGACACTGCAGGACCCACTGGTTTATGTGCCCTATTTGTTGGCCGCTGTCTTTTTGACCATTGTGATTCAGATGGTGGTAATCAAAAGACATTTGGATACGTTTATCCTGCCGATAATTTTAATGCTCGTGAGTATTGGTCTCGTAGAAATTGCCCGGCTGAAGCCGGCTTTGCTGCTCAGACAGATGCAATGGCTGTGCATTGCCATGTTGGTGATGTTCATCGTTATTCGCCTTTGGCCCCAAATAAAACGCATGCTTAATTATCCCTATCTATTGGGAATTGGCTGCGTGTTTCTGTTGGGACTGCCGCTGCTCTTTGGCACGGAAATAGGCGGCAGCAAGAACTGGCTGGTACTCGGGCCAGTATCCTTGCAGCCTTCGGAATTTGGCAAGATTATCCTGTTGTTCTTTTTGGCCTCTTATCTGTCCGACCATCGACGGGTATTGACTTTGCCTGCGCATAAATTTCTGTTCCTGCGGCTGCCGCCTTTGCGGTTTATTGCACCGCTTATTTGCATTTGGGGCCTGGCGGTTCTGATGTTCGTGGTGGAAAAGGATTTGGGGTCAGCGCTGCTCTTTTTTGGTATGGCGGTACTGATGACCTATATGGCTACAGGCAGCAAATCCTATGTGTTCTTAGCAATGGCTTTTATAGGCATTGCAGCCGCTGCCAGTTATGCTTTGTTTGGTCATGTGCGGGTACGTTTTGATATCTGGCTCGACCCTTGGGCTGACCCCAATGGTATGGCTTATCAAGTGGTACAGTCACTCTTTGCCATTGGCACAGGCGGGCTTTGGGGAACGGGCTTTGGTTTCGGCCATCCCGGCTTTATCCCTGAGGTGCATACGGATTTTATTTTTTCTGCTATCGTGGAGGAAATGGGCCTTACAGCAGGAATTATGCTTATCATTTGCTATGCCTTGCTTTTTTGGCGGGGGATAAAAGGGGCACTAAAGCTGAAGAATGCCAGCGAGGCGTTACTGATGGCGGGTTGCGGTGTGCTGATTCTGCTGCAGATGTTTATCATCATTGCCGGTGTTACCAAATTCCTGCCGCTTACAGGGATTACCCTGCCGTTTGTAAGTTATGGCGGCAGTTCCATGGGTTCCAGTTTCATTCTGTTGGCCATGTTGTTATCATTAACCAAGGAGCAGAAAAATGTCTGATTGGAAGTTAAAACGACAAATTGTACAGGTCGGCGCCTTTCTGCTCGTTATGGTGGCAGTTCTTTCGCTCTATATCGCTTATTTGGCGGTTTGGGAGGGACAGGAACTGGCGGAGAATCCCCTTAATATGCGGGGGGCGGCAGCTAAGGCCGATATTCGCCGGGGAACCATCTTTGATGCGCATGGCCGTGTGCTGGCACAGACACAAAATGATGGGACCAGAACGTATCCCTTGGGACAGGTGATGGCCCATATTACCGGTTATAACGGAGAAAATATTGGCAGTGCAGGCTTGGAAGGCCATGCCAACAGGGAATTGTTGGGCTTGACTGCTGATATGAGCCGCTTGGGGCCGGCTGCCCAGCTTTTGCAGACGGACAGAGGCAATGACATAAAAACAACCATTGAAGCCGACGCTCAGCAGGCAGCCTATGACGGGCTGGCGGGACGCAAGGGCGCTGTGGTCGTGTTGGACGCAGATACAGGAGCTGTGCTTGCCATGGTCAGCGCTCCGGCATATGACCCCAATAATGTAGAAGAAAACTGGAAGGCGATGTCGCAGGAGGCGGATGGCCCGCTCTTAAATCGTACCGTACAGGGCCTATACCCACCTGGGTCTACCATTAAGCCGATGATTGCCGATGCGGCACTTACAGATGGCGTGACCAATGAACAGGAAACGTTTGACTGCCCAGGTATTTTGGATGTCGGCGGTGGCCATAGCATTCGGGAGAGTCATGGTGAAGTGCACAATCGGGTAGACCTGCGCAAAGCCCTGACGGAATCCTGTAATGTAACCTTTGGCACCCTGGGAATGCGTTTGGGTGATGATAAACTCAAGAAAGCGTTTATCCGGTTTGGTTTTGACCAGTCAATCGGTGGGGAAATCGTGATGACCAGTTCGCACTTGCCGGATTTTGGCAATCTGGGCAGTGGCGACCAGGCGCAGACGGCGATTGGGCAGAGCACGCTTTTGGTTACGCCGATGCATATGGCACTGCTGGCTTCTGCCTTTGCCCATGGCGGTACGGTGATGAAGCCTTATCTCGTGCAGGAGGTCATTACGCCTGGTGGATTAGTCGTTCATAAAGCAAGTCCTGAAAAATGGCTGACCGTGACTACAGAAGCTATGGCAGCTAAAATTCACAGCTTTATGGAAGACGTGGTTACGAAGGGAACAGGCAAAGCTGCTCAGGTCAGCGGTGTGGAAGTGGCTGGCAAGACTGGTACAGCTGAAAATCCGCATGGTGAAGACCATGCCTGGTTTATCGGTTCAGCGAAACTGCGCAATCGCAATATCGCCTTTGCCATTATCGTAGAAAACGGCGGTGGCGGCGGCAAAGCTGCGGCACCAATTGCCCGAAAGATAATCCTGAGTTTACAGAACTAATTATAGAAAATGAGCCTTGGGGAAGGAGAAATTCAATGAACCAGCGTGTCTTGGACAATCGATACGAATTGCAGGAACTCATTGGCGGCGGTGGTATGGCCGATGTGTATAGGGCCAGGGATGTGCTGCTTGACCGTACGGTGGCGGTGAAAATCCTCCACGAACAATTTAAGCGGGATACGGAATTCATCCGTCAATATCTATGATGTTGGGGTAATGGGTGATGACCATTATATCGTCATGGAATATGTGCCCGGCAGCACCTTGAAGGACCGTATCAAACAGGAAGGTCATTTAAGCGTAGAGGCTGCCCTGCGGGTGGCAAAGGACATTGCCAGCGCACTGGCGCATGCCCATGCCAATAATCTGGTGCATTGCGATATCAAGCCGCATAATATCCTGATGATGCCGGATGGCAGTGCCAAGGTCGCTGATTTCGGCATTGCCCGGGCCGTAACGGAATCCACGATGACCTATACGGGAAATGTTGTAGGTTCTGTCCATTACTTCTCCCCGGAGCAGGCCAAAGGAACGATGATTACCCCCCGCTCGGATGTTTATGCGCTGGGCGTGGTTCTCTACGAAATGCTAACTGGTCAGTTGCCCTTTACTGGTGAAACACCGGTAAGCATTGCGATGAAACATTTGCAGGAACAGCCACGCTCTGTACGGCAGTTGGATGAGTCCATTCCGCCGGTGGTGGAGGCCATTGTGGCCCGGGCTATGCAGAAGGATGCCAATATGCGTCCGAGCAGCAGTGAACTGGTACAGGATATCGCGCAGGCGCAGCAAATGCTGGGGGGATATAGTGCAGGTGTTGTCGACCCCTATGCTACGCAGGTTTTGCCCCGGATAAAGGAATCCATGCCTGTCAGCCGGGGTGAGCGTTATGCACAGCCGGCATATGCTGAGAAAGAGCCGGAAGAAACGTCGGTGTTCAAATCCAAGAAATTTATCGCCGGTCTGGTGATGGTACTCATGATGGGCTTTTTTGTCGGCGCCTTTCTGAGTTTTGGCAAGTTCTGGAGTACAGCAGAAGTGGAAGTGCCGGATGTTACCGGCAAGCAGATGACCTTAGCCAAGCAGATTTTGGAAGATAAACGTTTGCGGGTTAAGGTCGACGAGGAGTTCAGTGCAACGGTTCCGGCGGGCATGGTTATCTCCCAGGACCCCGAAGGCGGTGCCAAGGTCAAGGAAGAGCGCATGATTACCATTAAGGTCAGCAAGGGCGGCGAAAATATCGAAATGCCTGATGTGCGCGGTTTGAAGCAGGCAGATGCCATTGCCAAAATCGAAAAGATGGGCTTGAAGGTAGGCCGCGTTTCGGAGCGCACTTCCGATGAAGAAGAGGCCGGTGTGGTCATCGCCTCTGACCCGCGGGCAGGTACCCGGGTAACTAAGGGGGAAACCGTCGATTTGGTTATCAGTAAGGGCAAGAAGGAAAAGAAATCCTCTGTACCGGATGTAACCGGCTTGCCTTTGGATGCTGCCAGCAAGACACTTACCAGTGCAGGATTTAGAGTTGGCAGTGTAGAGAAGAAAGCCAGCAAACAGGCGGCAGGAACGGTAATCAGCCAGAGCCCTGGCGGCGGAGCGGAAGCTCTCTCCGGCGAGTCTATTCATTTGGTGGTCGCGGAAGCTGGCAAGGTTGAAGAAGAAAAGACCGATAAGCAGAATCAAAAGACCGGTGGCAAGCAGGAGGCTGTTGCACCAAAACCGAATGAAACAAGCAAAAGCCGCTGAGATGGTGTAGATTGATTAGGGAGGAGCATTTATGCATTTAGAAGAAGGCCGGGTAATCAAGGCCTATAACAGCTTCTTCTATGTACAGACGGAAACGGAACTTGTCTCCTGCAAACTGCGGGGCAAGTTCAAGAAGACCCGCAAGAGTCAGGGCGTAGTGCCCGGAGACAAGGTGCTTATTGGAAGACTCCCTGACGGCACAGGCGTGGTGGAAGAACAACTGCCTCGGGAAAGCCTGTTGCGCCGTCCGGCAGTCGCTAACGTAACACAGGTGATTTTGACCTTTGCGGCCGCTCAGCCGGATTTACATCCGCTGCTTTTAAATCGTTTTTTGGTGCTGGCCGAGTGGTCGGGACTGAAAAATATCCTGATTTGTGTCAATAAGACGGATTTGTACAGTGGGGACAGCGCAGCCTTTTTGCAGCTCTATGAGCAGGCAGGCTATCGGGTTCTGCGGGTGTCGGCCAAGGAAAATCTGGGTATTGATGAATTGCGGCAGGCACTAGCCGGTGAGACGACGGTTTTTGCCGGACCGTCCGGTGTGGGTAAATCCTCGCTGCTCAATGCAATTGATGCGAATTTATCCTTAGCGACAGGGCAGGTCAGTGATAAAATTAAGCGTGGGCGGCATACCACCCGCGTAGCTGAGCTTTTGCCCTATGAGCAGGGCTTTATCGTGGATACGCCGGGCTTTAGTGCAATGGAACTGGGCGAAATTCCCCTCGATGAGCTGGCAGGCTTTTTCCCGGAGTTCCGTCCCTATTTAGGGCAGTGCCGCTTTGCTCCCTGCAGTCATACCCATGAGCCGGATTGCGGCATCAAGGCTGCCTGGGAAGCTGGAGAGATTTCCCAGGAACGCTACGAGGCTTATCAGACCATTTATAAGGAAATTCAGGAAGCGCAACAATTGAAACGAAAGAAGGAATACAAATGATTAAGATTGCACCCTCCATTTTGTCGGCAGATTTTGCTCATCTGGCTGATGAAGTAAAGAAGGTTACAGATGCCGGTGCTGAATACATCCATATTGATGTTATGGACGGCAGTTTTGTGCCGAACATCACTTTGGGCTCATTGGTTGTTAAATCTTTGCGCCCGGTCAGCAAGGCGGTTTTTGATGTACACCTGATGGTGGAACATCCGGAAACCCATATTGAAACCTTTGCTGAAGCCGGTGCCAATATCATCACCTTCCATTGGGAAGCTGCCCGTCATCATCACCGCATCATCCAGCAGATTAAGGCTGCCGGTTGTAAAGCGGGTATTGCGCTGAATCCGGGCACGCCGCTTTCGATGATTGAAGAAATCCTGCCGGATGTGGATATGGTGCTGATTATGACGGTAAATCCGGGCTTTGGCGGACAGAAGTTTATCGAATCCCAGCTCGAAAAAATCCATATGCTCTATCATACGATTAAGGATATGGGCTTTACCTGCGATATCGAAGTAGATGGCGGCATCAATGCTGAAACCAGCAAACTCGTGCAGGAAGCTGGTGCCAATGTTCTGGTAGCTGGTTCGGCTATTTATGGTGCTGAGGATGTAGCGGCAGCCATCAAGGCAATTCGCGGTTAATTAAGGAGATGTAAGAAATGGCAAAAGAAAAAGCAGTAGTATTGCTTTCCGGTGGTTTGGACAGCTGCACGTGCATGGCTGTGGCTAAAGAAGCAGGCTATGAAGTTTATCCGATAAGCTTCAACTATCATCAGCGGCACAGCATTGAACTAGAAGGGGCGAAGAAAATCGCGAAGTTCTACGATGTGCCCAAACATCTGATTATTGAAACCAATATGGAGGCTATTGGCGGCTCGGCGTTGACCGACAGCCATATCGATGTGCCGGACGGGGATGTGGACCGGGATGATGTGCCCATTACTTATGTGCCTGCCCGCAATCTGATTTTCCTGTCCTATGCTATGGCTTATGCGGAAGTTGTAGGGGCAACGCATGTTTATATCGGTGTAAACTCCATCGATTATTCCGGCTATCCGGACTGTCGCCCGGAATTCATTCAGAAGTTCCAGTCCCTGGCTGATTATGCGACCACAGCTACGGCAGTCAACGGCACGAAAATCACGATTGAAACGCCGTTGCAGGATTTGTCCAAAAAGGAAATCGTACAGCTGGGCTCGAAGCTCGGTGCGCCTCTGCAGTTTACCCATAGCTGTTACAAAGGCGGCGAGAAGGCGTGTGGTGTCTGCGACAGCTGCAAACTGCGCCTGCAGGGCTTTGCCGAAGCTGGCGTGGAAGACCCAGTAGAATACGAAACGAGGAACTAAAATGCAGGACGTACAAAACCGCCAGGATAAACGCGGTATTGCCATCCAGAAGGTAGGCATTAAAGAAGCGCATCTGCCGTTTTTGATTAAGACCAAAGAGGGCGGTTATCAGCAGGTTCTGGCAAGGGTACGCTTTACGGTAGCTCTGCCCAGCCAGTACAAGGGCACGCATATGAGCCGCTTTTTGGAAATCCTAATGCCTTGGAGCAAAAAGCCGCTGGCGGAAACGGAAATGGAGGCTATGCTCTCTGAGGCTTTGGAGCGTTTGGAAGCCCATTCGGCCGAAGTAGAGCTTTCCTTCAAATACTTCGTGGACAAGGTGGCTCCGGTCAGCCGCCGCACTTCGGTGCTGGATTTGGACTGCAGTTTCACCGGTCGCAAGGAACAGGGCAAGCCCATGGAATTTCAGTTGGGCGTGGAGGTGCCGTTTACCTCCTTATGTCCCTGCAGCAAGGAGATTTCCAGCTATGGCGCCCACAATCAGCGCTCGGTAGCGCGGATTCAGCTGCGATTCAAGGATGGCTATGACTGCATTTTCATCGAAGATTTGGCCGAATTGGTGGAACGGCAGGGGTCTTCGCCAATCTATCCGCTCCTAAAGCGGGAGGACGAAAAGTTTGTCACCGAAGCCGCTTATGAAAATCCCAAATTTGTCGAGGATATTCTGCGGGATACGGTACTGGTGTTGCGTGATATTGAAGGTCTGGGCTGGTTTTCCGTGGAATGCGAGAACTATGAGTCCATTCACAACCACAGTGCTTACGCGGCACATGAGGAAGAACTATAACTATCCCAAGGGACGGTTTGCATGAGTAAAGTTTACAAACGGTTTATCGTACTTATCCTGCTGGTGGTCGTTATCTCCGGCGTGGTTATCTATACAACCGTTGATATCAATACCCTGAAAAATCTAAATCGTTTTCAGCCCTGGTCGATTGGACTGGCTGTGCTGGCAGTGGGGCTCGGCATGTTCTTTGACGGCAGCCGCCTGATGCATATGGTTAAGATTTCCAATGAGAAAATCAGTCTGTATCAGGCTGTGCAGGTGGTCTTTGGCAATTACTTTTTAGCACTCTTAACGCCAGGGGCAACGGGCGGGGCTGTGGCCCAGCTGATGTTTTTGCGTCACGCGGGTGTGCCTACGGGCAAAGCCACGGTGCTCGTTATTGTGCGTACGTTGTTGTCCATTTTCTTTTTGGTGCTCTGTATGCCCTTTATCTTTCTGCATGATGAAGGGATATTGCCGGGCATTTCCAATCATACCCTGATGGCGATTACCCTTACGGCCTTTGTGGTCATTATCGCCATTGTGGTGGGGGCGCGTCAGGGGACGCTGGATTACTTTGTCATCCACTTTACCCGTCGCATGAAAAACAGCCGCCGGCGCAAGGTCTTTGCCTTTTATCGCGATACGAAATGTGCGATTGCGCTGCTGTTGCAGTCGCCTTGGAAAATGCTGCTGGTCTTTGTTGAATCCGGCCTGAACCTCTTGTGCATTTATGCCATTGTGCCCTGTCTGCTGCTAGGGCTGGGCGTTACGGATGCCGATTGGTATACCGTGATGGGGCGTATGATTTTTCTCAATATGCTGCTGTACTTCACGCCGACTCCCGGCGGTTCCGGTGTGGCAGAGGGCGGTTTCGTGCTTTTGTTCAGCGAAACAGTGCCCGCAGGGACGGTGGGGATTATCGCCGTCTGCTGGCGGCTGATTGCGGAATACATCCCTTTCCTGATTGGGTTATACTACACATTGACTGTATTTGGCCGCGACTTCCTGAGCCGTCAGCTGAATAAGTAGGTGAATTTATGGCAAAAGAATTACGTTCCGGCTATACCACCGGCGCCTGTGCGGCTGCCGGTGTCAAGGCCGCCCTGCTCTATGAACAGGGAGAAGATTGGGATAGCATAGAACTCCGTGCCCTTGATGGCACGGAGCTTCTTATACCCGTAAAAAATATCGTCAAGGATGAACGGGGCCTTACCGCCGAAGTAGTGAAATTTTCCGGTGATGACCCGGATATCACCAATGGCGTATCCGTATTTACCACGGTTCGTCATTTAGAGGATACGCCGCCAGAAGTGGTCTTCAAGGCGGGTTTGGGCATTGGTACGGTGACAAAGCCCGGGCTGTCCGTACCGGTGGGGCAGCCGTCCATCAATCCCGGTCCTCGGCAGCTAATCCGCAATGTTGTAGCGGAGGTATTGGGAACGGATAAAATCCCTTTGGAAGTCACGATTTCCATTCCGGCCGGTGTGGAACTGGCGAAACAGACCCTGAATCCCATTTTGGGGGTTGAGGGGGGGATATCAGTTATCGGCACAACGGGTGTTTTAAGGCCAATGTCGGAAGAAGGCTTTAAAAATTCTCTGGTGCCGCAGATTGATGTGGCCAAGGCGGCAGGCTTTGATACGTTGATTTTTGTGCCCGGCAAGATTGGCGAGCGGCTGGCAGGCAAATGGCAGCTGCCTGCGCAGGCCATGGTGCAGACCAGCAACTTTATCGGCTTTATGCTCGAAGCAGCCCAGCAGCGAGAGATAAAAAGAGTTCTCTTGTTTGGTCATATTGGCAAGCTGGTCAAGGTGGCGGCAGGCTGTTTTTACACCCATAACCGCATTGCCGATGGCCGGTTGGAAACCATAGCGGCCTATGGCGCGGCTGAAGGGCTTAGCCCCCGTGATGTGCAGGCGGTTCTAAATGCCAATACCACGGAAGATGCTTTGGCCGTATTGGACAGGGCAGGCTTGAAAGGTATCGTATGTCAGCGTTTGGCAGAACGTGCCAGCCTGCGTGCCCAGCGCTATCTCTTTCAGAAGATGCAGGTGGGTACGGTGATGGTTACTATGGCTGGAGAGCTTTTGGGCATGGACGAAACAGCGGCAAGCATTTGCCGGGATTTAGGCGGGGAGGTGCCAAATGGAAACGCAGAATAAAATTGTGGTCGTGGGCATTGGCCCCGGCAATCCGGATTATATTGTGCCCAAGGGGCTTAAAGCCATTGAGCAGGCAAAGTTCCTCGTGGGCGGCAGAAGGGCTCTAAATCAGTTTGCCGTTGACGGGCAGGAAACCTGTCCGATAACGGCTGATATTCAAGGTGTGATGGATTTTATCCGCGCGAAGGTGAAACTGGATCATGTCGTGGCTATGGTATCCGGTGACCCAGGCTATTATTCGCTGTTGGACGCTTTGCGGCGGGATTTTCCTGCCAAGCAGATAATGGTAATCCCCGGTATCAGTGCCATGCAGTATGCGTTTGCCCGCCTGGCCCTTCCCTGGCATGATGCTACATTGGCGAGTTTCCATGGGCGCACGCCGACAGCGCAGGATATTGCCTACAAGCAGGGGAAAATATTGGGGCTGCTCACCGACAGCAAGTATAACTCCCAAACCATTGCCGAGATTTTGCTGCAGGCAGGATGGCCTCAAACGCAAACCATGCATATATGCAGCCGCCTGTCCTATGACGATGAAAAAGTCGTTACGACAACACTGGGGGAGGCAATGAACCTGCCTGCTGTTTCGCATTGCATATTGATTATCGCGTAAAATATCCCCCCAGGGGGCTTGTGCAGAAATCGCATGAGCTGTTATTATCGAATTGAGACTAATTTTCGATGATAAGGAGTTTTGCTGTGCGATTACAACAAGATGACAGACATTATTTGGGCATAGCCATGCCTGCTGCGTTGGAAGGGCTCTTTATGGTGCTGCTTTCCTCGGTGGACATCATCATGGTGGGCGTGCTCGGAACGGCGGCCATTGCGGCGGTGAGTATCTTCACGCAGCCGCGCATGATGCTCTTGTGTGTGGTGCGGTCGGTGGCTTCGGTGCTGACGCTGCTCACCGCCCGGAAGTTTGGGGAGAAGAAATTACAGGAAGTGCCTGCGCTGCTTGCGCGGACACTTTTTTGTATGGTTATTTTGATGGGCGTACTCCATGTACTCTTTTTCCTGCATTTAGAGGGGATTCTAAGCTGGATGGGAGCCAAGGAGGAATACATGGCGGCGGCTCTGGCCTATGGCGATATTGCGCTGGTCGGCGTGTTTTTGACGACGCTATCCACTATCCTGCAGGCTGTGCAACTGGGGTATGGCCATACCAAACAGGTTATGAGTGCCAATGTGCAGGGCAATGCGGTCAACATTATCGCCAATGCCCTGCTGATTTTCGGTCTGGGCCCCTTCCCGGAAATGGGTGTAGTTGGTGCGGCCATGGGTACGGTTATCGGTACGGGCTGGACGCTGGGCGTAACAGGCTATCAGCTGAAGGAGAGCGAATGGTCTGGCTGGGGCAGTTTTTGGCCGACGCGGGCGTATTTTCAGGAATTTCTGCCAGTCTTTGGCGGCGTGTTCAGCGAGCAGGGCTTTGAGCGCATCGGTATGGTGCTCTATACGCGCATGGTCGCTGAACTCGGTACGGCGGCCTATGCGGTTCATGCCATCTGCATGAACTTCTGCGATTTTTATTACTGCTTTGCGGGCGGCTTAGGCAAAGCCAATATGGTGCTGGCCGGTCATGCCCATGGGGCAGGTGATTGGAACTACTGGCAGCGGCAGCTGCGCGCAGGACTCAAGTGGAGTTTTGTGTTCTCGCTGATTTCCTTTGCTGCCACCTATGTACTGCGGGAGGAAATCTTTGGCATCTATTCCCATGAGGCAGAGCTTTTGCCGTTAGGCGCTTTGATTATGATTTTCGTGGCAGCGGTGAGTTTTCCCGAAGCCCATGCTATGGCCTGTGCCGGTGTCCTTCGGGGCAGCGGCAAGACCAGTCAGGTCGCGGCCTATTCCTTTGTGAGCATTGCTTTCCTGCGCCCACTGATTACGGCGTTTTTCCTGCAGGTGCTTGACTTAGGGCTGGCGGGGGCATGGCTTGCTCTTGCAATTGACCAATCAATTAGGGCGTCCTGCGCGTCATTTTTGCTCTGGCGCCTCTGGAAAGCCCGCCCGCAAATTGTCTGTGACTCTTGACACATATGGGGCGAGAATGATAAAATTTTATTTGTCTTATTGTGTATTGAGAGTGGTTATTAATTATTAATACCGATTGAATCAGGTGTCGGAAGACTTAATAGAGAATCCGGTATATGCCGGAGCGGTCCCGCCACTGTAACAGGGAGTCATATTGCATATAGGTCACTGGAAAGGGCAAAGCGTTTCTGGGAAGGCGCGATATGATGATGAACTGGAGCCAGGAGAACTGCCTGATTGACAATCACCGCAAGAAGCTGTTTGCAGTTTCTTACACCCGCGAGCGATGGGGATGGGGATTTTACTGGAGTTTGTTACGGTGAGCCTGTCTGCCTTTGTGCGGACAGGCTTTTTTTATAATTTTTTAGGGAGTGTGGATGATTTTGCAAAAACTTGTAAGCAAATTGTCGCAAATGCTGATAACCCTGGTGGGCGTCAGCTTTCTGACTTTTTGTTTGACCTATCTGGCACCGGGTGACCCGGCGGCCATGCTTTTGGAGGCCGGTGATACGATTGTGTCGCAGGAAACCTTGGACAAGACCCGCGCAGAGCTGGGCCTTGATAAGCCGTTCCTCGTGCAGTATGTCAACTGGGCCGGAGGCGTTCTCCATGGGGATATGGGCATGTCTTACTCGGCCAAGAAACCGGTAACGGATAAATTGCTTGAAGGCTTTGCCGGAACCTTGACGCTGGCGGCGGTGACGATTGTGTTTGTCCTGCTCATATCCCTGCCGCTCGGGATATGGTCGGCTGTGCATCGCAATGGCTGGCAGGATTATCTGGTGCGGACGGTTTCGTTTATCGGCGTATCCATGCCGACATTTTGGCTTGGTCTTATCTTCCTTTATGTGTTTGGCCTGAAACTGGGCTGGTTCCCGATTGCCAAATCCGCGGTGACGGCACAGGGCATTGTTTTGCCGGCACTCACGCTGGCGCTTTATATGTCGTCCAAGTATATCCGGCAGGTGCGCACGGTGTTCTTGGAGGAACTGCAGCAGGATTATGTGGTGGGCGCTAGAGCCCGCGGCCTTTCGGAGAAAGCAATCCTCTGGAAGCATGTCCTACCCAATGCCGTTCTGCCGCTGATTACGCTCTTGGGCATGTCCATTGGCTGGCTTCTGGGCGGCGTGGCCGTAATCGAAATGGTGTTTTCCTGGCCGGGCATCGGCAACATGGCGGTGCGGGCGATTTCCATGCGGGATTATCCGCTGATTGAAGGCTTTGTGCTTTGGATTTCCATTGTGTACATGGCCATCAATGCGTTGGTGGACTTGTCTTATGTCTACCTTGACCCGCGTCTGAAAAAGGAGGCCCATTGATGACGGTTTTTCGGGAAAATAAGTTATTTGCTTTTTATACGGGGCTGGTTGTGCTGATTGTTCTTTTGGCCATCTTTGCGCCGTATCTTGCGCCGCAGGACCCCATGGCAGGAAATATGAAATTGGTTCTGCAGACGCCGTCTGCGGAGCATTTCCTCGGTACGGATAAGCTCGGACGGGATATCTTCTCCCGCATCCTCTGCGGCACGCAGATTTCCCTCTTTATGGCCCTGTGCCTCGTGGCCTTGATTGCTATGGTGGGCACGCTGGTCGGCGTGCTGGCCGGTTTCTTTGGCGGCTGGCTTGAAACGATTCTCATGCGTTTTGCGGATATGATGCTCGCATTCCCCGGTATCGTGCTGGCGATTGCCATTGCCGGTATCTTAGGCGGCAGTGTCATCAATACCATCTTGGCACTGCTCGTGGTCAGCTGGGCAAAATATGCCCGTCTGGTGCGCAGCCTTGTTCTTCGCCTTAGAAATCAGGATTTTATCCAGGCGGCCAAGATTCAAGGAGCCAAGACCAGCAGCATTCTCTGGCGTCATATCCTGCCAAATGTCATGCCCATGGTGGTCATTACCGGGGCTATGGATATCGGCACCATGATGATGGAAATTGCGGGCCTCTCCTTCCTGGGCTTTGGTGCCCAGCCGCCGACGCCGGAATGGGGGCTGATGCTCAACGAGGGCCGTCAGTACATCCAGACGGCACCTTGGCTCATGATTTATCCGGGCCTGGCCATCTTTATTGTCGTAGCAATATTCAATCTGTGGGGAGACAGCCTGCGGGATGTTCTCGACCCACGGCAGGAATAATATATTTTTTATAAAGGGGTAGATGTTTGCGATGAAAATGTTCAACACGAAGAAGTTATGGAAGGCCGTCAGCCTCGGCCTGTGCGGTGCAGCATTGACCGTTATGCTGGCTGGCTGTGGTGCGGATAATAGCAGCAGCGCCGACAAGGGCGTACTCAAAGTCGGCGTGACGAACTTTGCCGATACGCTTGAACCCACGCAGAATTTCTTTGGCTGGGTCGTTATGCGTTATGGCCTCGGCGAATGCCTGACGAAGTTTGATGATAAGATGAACGTACAGCCCTGGCTGGCCGAAAGCTGGAGCATCAGCGACGACCATACGACCTGGACGTTCAAAATCCGCGAGGGCGTGAAATTCTCCAACGGCAATCCGCTGACGGCTGAAGCTGTTAAGGCTTCCATTGAACGCGCTTTTGCCAAGAACAACCGCGCCGCTACGTTCTTCAAGTACAAGGAAATCAAGGCCGAAGGTCAGGTACTGACCATTGTGACGGAAAAGCCCATGCCGAATATGCCGGGCTTCCTGGCTGACCCGCTGTTCATCATCGTGGACACCAGCGCCGAAGGCAGCCGCGACTTTGCCAAGGAAGGCCCCATCTGCACTGGTCCGTACATGGTGGAATCCTTCGTGAAGGAAAAGGCCGTGATGAAGAAGAACCCGAACTACTGGGATGGCGAAGTGCCCTTTGAAACGGTAGAAATTCCGTCCATTGACGACCCGAACACCCGCGCTATGGCGCTGCAGTCCGGCGAAGTGGATATGGCTGTAAACATCGCGGCTGGCGATATGGATACCTTCCGTGGCAACGACAAGTTCTTCGTGGATGAAATTTCCTCCCTGCGCACGGTGCTGGCTCGTCTGAACCACAAGGGCATTTTGAAGGATGACAAGGTGCGTGCTGCACTTATCTGCGGCTGTGACCGTGAAACCTACAATAAGGTACTGCTCAAAGGCACC
>CADBYQ010000039.1:23456-36850 GCA_902798865.1 Pseudoselenomonas ruminantium
AGCAAAACTGCTCGATGAAGCAGGCTGGAAAGATACCAATGGCGACGGCATCCGCGATAAGGACGGCCAGCCGTTGAAGCTCGACTTCGTTGTGTATAACAGCCGTGCCGAACTGCCGCTTTACGCAGAAGCTGTACAGTCCGACCTTAAGAAACTCGGCTTTGACATCAACATCAAGACTGTTGACTATAACCTCGTTGACCAGATGGGCATCAAGGGAGAATATGACCTCCTGATTTCCAACATCACCACGGCTAACACCGGTGACCCGGAAATCTTCCTCTCCTGGTACTGGAAGACCAACAACAACGGCGACAACCCGCAGAATGGTTCCGGTTACAGCAACCCGGCGCTTGATGCCAAGTTCAATGAACTGGCCGCTGAGTTTGACAAGAGCAAGCGCCGTCAGCTGATTATCGACATTCAGCAGATTCTCCTCAATGATGGTGCGGCACTGTTCCTGGGTTATCCGCAGACCAACATCATCAGCAACAAGGTTCTGTCCGGCGTGAAGATGTATCCTTCCGATTATTACTGGATTACGAGCCTGATTAAACCGGCGAAATAAGTAAAGGAAGCAAAGATGCTTTTAGATGTAAAGAATTTATCGATTGCCTATCAGGGCAAGCCTACGGGATCCAATGTCAATTTTGACCTGTCAGCAGGGGAGATTATGGCCATTGTCGGGGAATCCGGCAGTGGCAAGACCTCTGTGATTCGGGCGATTTTGGGCTGTCTGTCCGGCAACGGGCAGGTGGCGGGCGGCCAAATCAACTTTGGCGGCCGTGATATTGCCCATTTGAACAACAAGGAATGGCTCTCCATTCGCGGCAAGGACATTGCCATGATTTTTCAGGACAGCGGCAATATGCTCAATCCCGTGCAGACCATTGGCAAGCAGTTTGTGGAATATTTGCAGCTTCATAGTTCCATGAGCAAACGTGAAGCGGTAGAAAAAGCCTGCGCTCTGCTTACCCGCATGAATCTGCCTGACCCGCAGCGCGTGATGGAATCTCATGCCTTTGAACTCAGCGGCGGTATGCGCCAGCGTGTCGGCATTGCCATGGCTTTGGCATTTGCACCCAAATTGCTGCTCGCAGACGAGCCGACTTCGGCCCTTGATGTGACCACGCAGGCACAGATTGTGGACGAGCTCATGCAGGTTGTCCATGAAGCAGGTTCAGCCATGATTATCGTTACGCATAATATCGGCGTGGCGGCGCATATGGCGGATAAAATCATGGTCATGGCCGGCGGCAAAGTGGTGGAGTACGGCAGCACAGCGGACGTTATCGAGCGCCCGCAGGCAGAATATACCCAGGCACTCTTGCGCGCTGTGCCGGAGATTGGAGGCACGCGCTATGTCGGATAAGGAAATACTGCTGTCCACGGATAAAATCTGCAAGGAATTTACCAAAGGGGACGGCACGAAGTTTACCGCCTGTAAGGATGTGAGCCTGCAGCTCTACCGTGGCGAAACGCTGGGGCTGGTCGGTGAGTCCGGTTGCGGCAAGTCCACCTTTGTGCGCACGATTATGGGCCTGCATCCGGCCGACAGCGGCAAAATCTTTTTTAAGGGCGAGGATATCACGAACCTTTCCGGTGAAAAACGCCGGGCAATGGCCAAGCATATCCAGATGATTTTTCAGGACCCTTCTACGGCCTTTAATCCCAAGATGCGGATTCGCGATATCATCTGCGAGCCGCTGCGCAATTTTGCCAAGGTTTCCGATAAAGAAGCCGAGGCTAGAGCTGTGGCGCTTTTGGAGCAGGTGGAACTGGCGCCGGAAATTGCCCTGCGCTATCCGCATGAACTCTCCGGTGGTCAGCGTCAGCGCGTGGGCATTGCCCGGGCGCTTATCCTGGAACCGGAGGTCATCATCTGCGACGAGGCAACCAGTGCCCTGGACGTGTCCGTACAGGACAGCATCGCCAAGCTCCTGGCCAAGTTGCAGCGGGAAAAGGGCGTCAGCTATATCTTTATCTGCCATGACCTGGCGCTGGTGAGCCTCATCAGCCATCGGGTGGCGGTTATGCAAAACGGTCAGATTGTTGAAGAACTGGCAGGGGATAAGATTGCGCAGGCACAGCACCCCTATACGAAAAAATTGCTCAGTTCGGTGTTTTCCGTGAAAAAAAGGGCATAAAATTTATTTTTTAGGTATTGAAGCCCGGATTTTTTTATGGTAAACTACTTAGGTATGTGGACGGTCCTCTGAGTAGGCATGAGCTTGCCACGAACGTCTGATTAAGGAGGAAAAAACAAATGAACATCATCGAGACTCTGGAGAAAGAACAGCTCCGTAGCGACATTCCCGTATTTGCACCTGGCGACAAAGTTCGCGTACATGCAAAGATCGTCGAAGGCAACCGTGAGCGTATTCAGGTATTCGAAGGCCGCGTAATCGCTCGTCAGGGCGTTGGCGTTCGTGAGACTTTCACCGTTCGTCGTGTATCCTACGGCATCGGCGTAGAACGTCTGTTCCCGGTTCATTCTCCGCGTATTGCCAAGATTGAAGTTGTTAGCCGCGGTGTTGTCCGTCGTGCAAAACTTTACTATCTGCGCAACCTTACGGGTAAAGCTGCTCGTATCAAAGAAAAACGCTAATCTGCGTAACGGTAGGGACTGCTTCCGAGCAGTCCCTATTTTTGCGTAAGATAGCCAAAACACATTAAGAGGAGGACCCTTTTATGAGTTCATTAGGCGAAGAAGCAAAAGACTGGCTTGTCTCCATTGTCATTGCGGTGGTGCTGGCTTTCTTTATTCGTGAATTTATCGTGGAGCTTTACATTGTAGATGGCCCGTCCATGCGGCCAACCTTGCAGTCGCAGGAACGGCTCGTGGTCAATAAGTTCATCTACAACTTCCGGGAACCACAGAAAAACGAGATTCTCGTATTCGAATATCCCCGCGACAGAAGCCGTGATTTCATCAAGCGCGTCATTGCAACCGGCGGTGATACGGTGGAGATTAAAGCCGGCAAGGTCTTTGTCAACGACCAGCTGCTCAATGAAGATTATATCTTAGAACCCACCCGCAGCGAATATCCCAAATCCACGGTACCCAAGGGAACCGTCTTTGTGATGGGCGATAACCGCAATAATTCCGAGGACAGCCGTTTTGCCGACGTGGGCTTTGTGCCGTTTGATTTAATCAAGGGCAAGGCCATGCTGGTATTCTGGCCGATTGGACAGTTCAAGACACTGCCGTAACGAGGGAGGCATAGACGATGAAGTTTATTTCCTGGAATGTCAATGGCCTGCGGGCCTGCCTGAAAAAGGGATTTATGGAGTCATTCTGCAAGCTGGACGCCGATGTGTTCTGCCTGCAGGAAACGAAGATGCAGCCGGACCAGGCAATCCTCGATTTACCCGGCTACAAGCAGTATTGGAACAGCGCTGAAAAGAAGGGCTATTCCGGCACGGCGGTGTTCTCCCGCATTGAGCCGTTAAACGTCACCTATGGTCTGGGCATTGAAGAACACGACCATGAAGGCCGGGTAATCACCTTGGAATTTCCGGAGCTGTTTTTGGTGACGGTCTATACGCCCAATTCCAAGCGGGAACTGGAACGCCTCGATTACCGTATGGAATGGGAAGACGCTTTCCGTGATTATCTGTGCAAATTGGACGCGCAGAAACCTGTGGTAATCTGCGGGGATTTGAATGTGGCCCACCAGGAGATTGACCTTAAAAATCCCAAGACCAATCATCATAATGCCGGTTTTACCGATGAAGAACGCGGCAAGTTTACCGAACTTTTAAATGCGGGCTTTATCGATACCTTCCGTACCCTGTATCCGGAGCGCACGGGCATCTACACCTGGTGGTCGTATCTTAGAAAAGCCCGGGACAACAACGCCGGATGGCGCATTGATTATTTTGTCACTTCTACGCGGTTGAAGGAAAAAATCAAGGATGCGACCATTCACAATGAAATTTTTGGCAGTGACCACTGTCCTGTGGGATTGGAAATAGAAAATCCTTGACAGGGGAACGGCCATAGGATAAAATTTATACGTTATGTTGAGCTTTTGGGGGATACAGTTATGTATCCTTCCTTGCTTTATAGAATTAGGAGGCAGATTACACTAAAATGAGTATGACGACCAATGAAAATCTGAGAAACATCGCCATTATCGCCCACGTTGACCATGGTAAGACGACCCTGGTTGATGGCATGCTGAAGCAGAGCCATGTGTTCCGCTCCAACGAGCAGGTAGCAGAGCGCGTTATGGACTCCGGCGATATCGAGCGTGAGCGCGGCATCACGATTTTGTCCAAGAACACAGCTGTTATGTACAACGGCGTAAAAATCAACATCGTAGATACCCCGGGCCATGCTGACTTCGGCGGCGAAGTGGAACGTGTTCTCAACATGGTTGACGGCGTTGTTCTGCTCGTTGATGCCTTTGAAGGCCCGATGCCTCAGACGAAATACGTGCTGCGCAAGGCTCTCGAACAGAAGCTGAAGCCGATTGTGGTTATCAATAAGATTGATAAGCCGAATCAGCGTGTGGATGACGTTTATGATGAAGTTCTCGAACTCTTTATGGAACTCGACGCTGATGATGATCAGCTTGACTTCCCGGTAATCTATGCTACGGCTCGTGACGGTATTGCCAAGTACAGCATGGATGATGACAACGACAACCTCGAACCGCTGATGGAAACTATCGTGAAGGAAATCCCGGCTCCGCATGGTGACCCGGACGCTCCGCTGCAGATGATGGTAACGACGCTCGAATCCGATTCCTTCGTAGGCCGCGTAGCTATCGGCCGCATTATCCGCGGTACGGCAAAGCCGAATCAGGCTGTAGCCATCATCAATGGCGACCAGGAAACGAAAGCCCGTATCGGCAAGGTATTCACTTACCAGGGCTTGCAGCGCGTAGAGAGCGAAGCTGCCGGCATGGGTGAAATCGTTGCTCTGACCGGTCTTGGTGACGTATCCATCGGTTATACGGTAGCCGATGCTGAAAATCCGGAAGCTCTGCCGACCATCAACATCGACGAGCCGACTCTGTCCATGACCTTCGGTGTCAACACGAGCCCGTTTGCCGGCCGTGAAGGTCAGTTTGTAACCTCCCGTCACCTGCGTGACCGTTTGTTCAAGGAAATTGAAACCAACGTGGCCATGAAGGTTGAAGAAACGGCTTCTGCCGATGTATTCAAGGTTTCCGGCCGTGGTGAACTCCACCTGTCCATCCTGATTGAAACCATGCGCCGTGAAGGCTATGAGTTGCAGGTTGGCAAGCCTGAAGTAGTTTATAAGACCATCAACGGTCAGCTCTGCGAACCGATTGAAAACCTGACGATTGAAGTACCGCAGGAATACATGGGCGCAGTTATGGAAGGTCTCGGCACGCGTAAGGCTGAACTCACGAACATGACGGAGACGGCTGGTTACATGCGCCTCGAATTCACCATTCCGGCCCGCGGCCTGATTGGTTTCCGTTCCGAACTCCTGACGAGCACCAAGGGTAACGGCATCATGAACCATGTGTTCCATGGCTATGCGCCGTACAAGGGCGACATTCCGGGTCGTACGCGCGGTTCCCTCGTTGCTTTCGAACAGGGCGAAACGACCGGTTATGGTATCTTCTCCCTGCAGGACCGCGGCGTAATGTTCATTGAGCCGGGCGAACAGGTTTATGAAGGTATGATTGTTGGTGAAAACTCCCGCGATAACGATATCGACATCAACCCCTGCAAGAAGAAGAACGTATCCAACATGCGTACGTCTTCCTCCGACGAAGCAATCCGCCTGACCCCGCCGAGAATCCTCTCTCTAGAACAGGCTATTGAGTACATCAACAATGATGAAATGGTTGAAGTTACGCCGGAACACATCCGTCTGCGTAAGACCATTCTGGACCGTACGGTGCGTGGACGTAATGCGAAGAACGCACGTAAAGGCTAAGATTTAGGTTAGGTTTACATCGATATGCTAAGACGCCCGGTGGCGGATAATACTTTCCCTCTGCTTAGACAGGCTTGTCAAACGCGACGGGAAAGCATCATCAGCCACCGGGCTTGGTGCGTTAATATAGTATTTATTGTCGTACACTGATATATATAGGCGCCCGCGGAGCCGGTAATATTTTCCTTCGCCATAGACAGGCTTGTCAAAAGCTACGGAAAACATCACCGGCTTCGCGGGCTTATTGCGTAGCGTAGCGTCAGGATTTGTTGCTTAAAACATAAGATATGCTATAATGTACGTATAAAGCTGATGTTAGGAGGGGAGAATATGAAGAAATATCACGTTGCGGAAGTTTTTCGCCCGAATACCATGCCGTCGTACACTTATATAAACAGACAGGAAAAGCGGGGAACTACTTACGAGACAAAATTAAAGCGTGCCCTGCAAAAGGTGGGGAGTCTTATTGCTATTTCCGGTGGCTCGAAGACGGGGAAGACGGTGCTTTATCGTAAAGTGGTACCGGAAGATAAGCTAGTAGAGCTTAGCGGTGCGCAGATACATTCCGTGGAAGATTTTTGGCAGCAGATAGCGGAGAACCTGCGCATTCCGGATGAGCTTTCCATGGCATATTCTTCTCAGGAAAATAAAGGCGGCAAGGCCATTGCCGGAGGAAAATCTTCTTTTATGGCTATGCTGGCGGCTTCGGTAAATGGAGAACTCAGCAAGAGCAGCAGCCAGGGGGAAAACATCACGCAAAAGGTTATGCGTAACAATACCTTGGTGCTCAAAACGCTTATAGCCGGTGATTTTGTACTGGTCATTGATGATTTCCATTATATCAATCCTGAAATCCAGCTCTATCTGTCCAGAATTTTGAAAGCAGAACTGTTCAATGGGCTGAAAGTTATTTTGCTGAGCCTGCCGCATCGTGCCGATGATGCCATTAAGAGAAACCCTGATTTGATTGGGCGTACGGTATTTATTAACCTTCTGCCATGGACGAAGGAAGAATTGGAACAGATAGCCCGTAAGGGCTTTGACCTGTTGCAGATTCCGGTGTCGGATGACCAGATAGCGCACATTGTCCGGGAAAGTGCCCTGTCCCCGCAGTTGATGCAGGAAAATTGCTATAACCTTGCGATACGCATAAAAGAAGATGGCGAAGAAATCTCCATGGATGCAGTGCGCAGAGCTTTTGGTGATACGGTGGAGGCTTATCAGCATTACAAAGAGAATGTTCAGCGGATGTGGGAAGGCCCGGCGAAAGGTAGAGCCCGTCGCAAGGAATACACCTTGAAGAATGACCTGCACTGTGATACTTATGGTCTTTTTTTGCTCAGTTTAAGTATTGACCCACCTGTGATGAAGCTGACCTCTGCGGAAATCCATGAACGCATGGAGGAAATATTGCAGGATGGTGAAGACGCGCCTAATGGTATGAATCTGGCCAATGTGGTCAAACACAGTGAAAGCATTATTAAGGCATCTGTGCCGGCTTTGGATACCTTAGAATGGCAAAATGGTACATTATATATCCTTGACCCGTTTTTGCTGTTCTACCTTCGTTGGGACGAAGAATGGAAACAGAATGCTATACGATAAGATGCTCTTTGCGTACGTTACATTGGTGTACTTAGGCGCCCGCGAGGCCGGTAGTATTTTTCCTCCGCTATAGACAGGCTTGCTAAACGCTGCGGAAAAACATCATCTGTCCTCCGGGCTTATTGCGTAGCTGATTGTCACATGCGCGGAGTAAACAGCGTACATAAATAGTCTGTCTTTTTTATTTAACTTATGTTACAATGTAACATAAGGAGATGTATATGCTAAAGAAGTATTATCATGGAACAAACAAGACGGCCGCAAAAAATATATTAGAAAACGGCATTGATTTAAATGTTGGGCGGTCAAAAAATGATTTTGGAAAAGGATTCTACACGACTGAAGATTACAAACAGGCTGCGCGATGGGCTGGAGATACAGAAAGTTCTGCGGTTGTGGCGTTTTATTGCGATACAGATAATCTTAGTGGAGTTTCTTTTTCAGGATTTACGAGTGAGTGGAAAAATACAATCTATAGTAATAGAGTAGATGGTGTAGATATACATATCGATAAGGATTATGTAGAAGGGCCTCTGGCGGATGGTAAGGCTAGGCAGTTGGCTGCAAGGGTAAAGCACGGGGAAATATCTAAAAATGATTTCTTTCGTCAGATTAGTCAAGCTAATATCGGCAGCCAAATCGTATTCAAAAGTCAGAAGGCAATAAGCGAATTAAAAAGAGGACATATAATAAACGGAAAGGAAGATGAATGACGATGGAAAGGAGATCGGTTATTGAAAAGTATATTGGTAAAATGTCAGATAGAAATATGGCTTATCGGCTTACATTAATCGAACTCGTGCGTCGTGGGTATAAAAGAGTCGAAGCCAGAAAAATGATTACCAAGTCGCATCTTGGCGATAGGATGTTCAATGATCCGGTAGTATTCTGGCATTATGACGAACAACGCTGGGCTGACTGGGTAATCCAAGATTATGATATGTTGCATGCAGGAGAAGCGATAACTGCGTGAACTGCTATTTTGGGGTTACATCGATGCGATAAGGCGCCCGCGAGGCCGGTAATATTTTTCCTTCGCCATAGACAGGCTTGTCAAAAGCTGCGGAAAAATACCACCAGCCTCGCGGGCTTTTTGCGTACATTATACATTGGCATACTTAGGTGTTCGTGGGACTTTTTTTGGCTATGGGATTGAAATGTTGGGGGATAGCGTGGTAAAATTTTAGCGGAAAGAATATTTTGTCAAAGGGGGGGGAGTTTGGATGGACAGTTTTTTTGACGGGCTGAGGAAGGCTTCTTTTTCTGTGCATGAAACTGTCCCCCCCCCGCGTACTATTGTGTAAATCATATTGAATGGATAGACCGCAGCCGGCTGTGCCTTTGGGGCATGGCCTGATGGCTGCGGTCTTTTTTGTTGTGCAAGTCAGGAAGGAAGATGTTTATGAAACGGATTGGTGAAAAGAGGCGGCTGAGAAATTTAGTGGCGGCGGTTAGTGTGGGTCTGATTGCCGGGGCGTTCAGTATTTTGCCGGTGACAGAGGCAAATCCGGTGCTGGACAGCAAAGGGGCGGCGGTGAGCATCGCGGGCACCACGGATATGAGCATCACGAGCACTGCGGCGAACAATGTCATCAAGTGGATTGACTTTTCCATTGGCGCAGGCGAGAAGGTGGCCTTTGACAGTCACAATTATCTGAACTATGTCACTGGTCACGCTCGTTCGGATATTTTGGGAACGCTGACCGGGGGCGGCAGTATCTATATTGTCAATCCCAACGGCATTCTGATTGGCGACGGGGCGCAGGTTGATGTGGGAAGCCTTTATCTTTCCACCCGTAATCTGACCACAGAACAACTGGCGGGGTTCGATACGGCCACGGCGGCGCTGTTTAAGACCGACAGCCTCAGCGGTGATGTCATCAATATGGGCAAGTTGAATGCGGATGTTATTTCTGTGGAAGGGCATAACATCACGTTTAAGAATGTGGCAGATGTGACCAAGAATGTGGTGGTTAATGAGGAAATCACCGGCACTGCGGCAAATGACTCGGTTACCCTGACGGCTCATGGTGGGGGAATCCATCTGGGCTATGCGGTGGGAACTGAGGCAACAGAGGTCAATGCCAGCCAGTATACGGACACCCAAACGCCGGCTTTGAACGGTTGGTATTTGGCAGGAGCCGACCCGGATTACTATATGCTGGTTCGCAATAAGTACGAATTGCAGAATATGCAGAATAACTTGTCCGGCAACTATATGCTGGCCAATACTATTGATATGAGTGGAGTGAACTTTGCCCCCGTTGGCAATGGCAACTATGAGCCTGACGAAGATGAAGATAAAAATTATTTCAAGGGGAATTTCAATGGGCTGGAGCATGAAATAAGGAATCTGTGCATAAATGCTGATGATGCAGCGCAGTATGTTGGCTTATTTGGTGTCAATTCCGGCACGATAAGAAATGTCGGCTTGGTCGGTGGTTCGATTACTGGTACTGTCAACTCTTATATAGGTTCCATTGCGGGACGCAATGAGAAGGGGACAATCGAGAATGTCTTCAACACTGGGACGGTCAAACGTATTAATAGTGATAATGGCACAGTTGGCGGTATTGTAGGCAGCAATTATCTTGGCACAATCAAGAATGCCTACAATACCGGCGCAGTCACCAGCACTAGTTGGGGTGGTGGCATTGTGGCGATGAATGAAGGAGGCACAATCGAGAATGTCTTCAACACTGGTGCAATAACTGGCGAGGGCACGAGTAATTGGCTTGGTGGTATCGTGGGGCAGAATGGCTTTGCCGTGATTTTTGACGAATCACAGCCCGGTGGTTCGTCTGGTGGTGACCCGCAGATGAACCACCGGGAGGTTAACGGGACGATAACCAATGCCTACAACACCGGAACGGTCACAAGCAATAGTACCAGCCATAGTTTTGTTGGCGGCATTGCGGGGCAGAACAATGTTTATCATGCCCTGCCTGCTCCTGGTGAACCCCCACATATTCCTGATGAATCTTCTGGCAACAGCAATATCATGAATGTTTACAATACCGGCACAGTCAGTAGCACGGGCGAGTGGGTTTTTCAAGGTGGTATTGTTGGCAGTGGTGATAGAGCCGGCAACGCATACACATCTGAAGATGGGGACATGAAAAAAGCGGCGACCTTCCGAGGTTTCGATTTTTCGGAAAACGGTGCTTGGCGTATCTATGAGGACAAGACCACGCCGCTGCTCACCGCCTTTATGAAGGATAAGGACGAAGTAATATCTTCTAATGTATATGATGGTAGTCAGGATGTGGGGGCCTATACTGTTGCCACTACTAAGGATGGCACGGGCATAACCCAGACCGGGGACAACGCCATCAACTGGCATGGACTGTCTATCATCACGCCTGCTGCCATTAATGTTTCTTTTGCGGATACGGAAAAGGTTTATGATGGGGATGTTGCTGCCACAGCCGGTACGGCTACGCTTACAGGCAAGGTAGGCAATGATGATGTTTCGCTGGCAACCGGACTTACCGCCAATTTCGAAGATAAGAACGTAGGGAATGGCAAGAGCGTAAACTATACCAATATCGCCCTGACCGGCACCAAGGCGGGCAACTATACCATTGCCGACACGGCCACGGGCACTGGCACTATCACTGCCAAAAACATCACAGTCAGCTTTGCCGATATTTCCAAGACTTATGACGGCACTACGAGCGCCACGGCAGGTGCAGGCACGCTGAACGGCGTGGAAGATATTGACAGTGGCAAAGTCAGCGTCAGCGCAAGTGCCGCCTATGCGGACAAGAACGCCGGAACAAACAAGCAGGTTGACTATACCAATGTGACTTTGGGCGGGGACGAAGCAGGCAACTATACCATTGCTGCGGCTGCCACGGGAACAGGCGTAATCACCCCCAAGGCCATTACTGCAACTTTTGCCGATATATCCAAGACCTATGATGGTACAATCACGGCCACGGCAGGTGAGGGCACGTTGACCGGTGTGGAAGCTATTGACACAGGCAAAGTCAGCGTGAAGGCTAGTGCCGCCTACGCGGACAAGAACGCCGGAACGGATAAGCAGGTTGACTATAGCAACGTGACCTTGACCGGTGACGAGGCGGGCAACTATAGTATTGCCAACACCGCCACGGGGAAAGGTCAAATTGACCGCGCCAATCTGACCGTTTCGGTCAAGGACTATAGCCGTGAATATGACGGGTCAATAAGTGCCGATGGGGCAGAATTGACGGTTACTTCCGGTACTTTGTATGCCGGTGACAGCATGAGCGGCGGGACTAAGGTGTTTGACACGAATAATGCAGGTAACGGCAAGACCATTACGGTAAGCGAGGTAACGGTCACAGACAGCGCAGGCAATGCCAATAACTACAATATTTCCTATGCGGCGAATACGAATAGCGCCATCACACCTAAGACTTTGACCGTCAATTTTGCAGCTATTTCCAAGACTTATGACGGCACTACGGAGGCTGCGGCAGGTACAGGAATTTTGCAGGGCGTTGTTTCCGGTGACGATGTAGGTTTGCAGGATGGTATTGCGGCGGTTTATGACAGCAAAAATGCCGGAAATCGTACGGTCAATTATTCCGGCATAGCCATTGACGGTGCGGATGTGGGGAATTATACCATAGCGGCAACGGGCACCGGCACGGGCGTAATCAATCCCAAGGAACTGACGGTCAGCTTTGCCGATATTTCCAAGACTTATGATGGCACCACGAGCGCTACGGCAGGTGCAGGAACCCTTGAGGGCGTGGAAGCCGTTGACACAGGCAAGGTCAGCGTTACTGCCAATGCTGCCTACGCGGACAAAAATGCCGGAACAGGCAAGCAGGTTGACTATACCAATGTGGCCTTGACCGGTGACGAGGCGGGCAACTATACCATTGCCGGCACCGCCACGGGGAAAGGTCAAATTGACCGCGCCAATCTGACCGTTTCAGTCAAGGATTATAGTCGTGAATATGACGGTTCAACGAGTGCCAATGGGGCAGAACTACAGGTCACTTCGGGCACATTGTATGCCGGTGACACGATAAGCGGCGGGACTAAGGTATTTGACACGAAGGATGTAGGCACGGGGAAGACCATTACCGTCAGCGGCGTATCGATAAATGACGGCAATAATGGGGACAATTACGCGGTAACGTATCAGCCGAATACCAATAGCGTAATCACGGCATTGCCACAGCCTGAGCCGGTAAATCCGCAGCCCAGCAATCCGGAACCGAGCAAGCCTGAGCCAGTGAATCCGCAGCCCAGCAATTCGGAGCCGAGCAAGCCTGAGCCAGTGAATCCGCAGCCAAGCAATCCGGAACCGAGCAACCCTGAACCGGTCAATACTGACCCGTCACAGGAACAGCAGCTGGCTGAAACAGGGAATACTGTTGCGGATATCGAATCGGCCACGGAGAAGCTGGGGACGGAAGAAGTCTACGAAATGAAAGAAAAGCTGGTCGCACCAAAACATGAAGCCTTGGAAGTAACAGATGAAAAGTCGGGGGATGATGAAAACGAGAAGAAGCAGAGTAAGAAGTAAAGATGTTTTTCTGACGGGCATGGCCATGGGGCTGCTCCTGCTATCGGGGACAGCAGGGGCAGCTCCCGCCGTTCCGCAGCCGGGGGCAGGTATTCCCGTGCCCTCGCAAGATGGCAAGGCGCCTTTGACGGATAACCTTTCCGACAAGACAGGAAAGGCGGGAGTGGAAGCGCATTTTACGTTGACCGCCATCAAGGTGGAGCATCCGGAGTTAAAATTGAATGAGGCAAAACTGCAAAGCCTTACAGCACCCATTATCGGCAAGGAAATCACAGGGGCAGAATTGCAGAAGGTCATGGACAGTCTGACCAAATACGCCCGTGCCAAGGGCTACCCTGC
>CADBYQ010000039.1:36858-38724 GCA_902798865.1 Pseudoselenomonas ruminantium
GCGCCGGGGCGTTTTGGCAAAATCCGCCTGGAGAATGAAAGTTCCCTGCATGATAACGTGGCGCGAGGAATTTTGGCAGGACTGAAAGAAGGAGACATAATCAAGGGCCGCAAGCTGGAGTCGGTGCTGAAAAATCTCCAAAGCCTTTCGGGGATTGACGCTTATGGCATCCTTTCGCCGGGAAGTACCGAAGGGGAAAGTGATTTGACGGTCAAAATCGGCAAGGGCAGGAGTCAGCATTTTGTGCTGTACAGTGAGAATTACGGCAGTAAAGCTGCCGGGCGTTACCGTTACGGCCTGCAGGGTGAATGGGGAAATTTTGATAGCCATGGCAGCAAGCTGAATATTGGCGGGCTGGTTTCCAATGCCCGGCAGCATGGCTATAATTTTGGGGCGGAATTTAATGTGGGGCATAGTGCCACTAAGCTGGGAATTGCCTATTCCCGTTCGGATTACGAACTGGGGGCAGGACTGCAGGCTGTGGGGGCGGAAGGTATCGCCCATACTTACAGCCTGTTTGGCCGAACACCGCTCATCAATACCATGGCCAATTCCCTGCTTTTGACCTATGGCTATGATTATCGCGATATTACCGATGAGCTGAAACGCTTTGGCCTTTCGCGAAAGAAACACAGTCATGTGTTCCATTTGGGACTGGACGGCAGCTATCGTCAGGGGCAAACCCGGCTGCATTACAATGCGACTCTCTATAGGGGCAACCTTGTACCGGATTCCAATGACGCTGCCACCTTAGGCGGCATGGGCGGTACTACGGGCCATTTCACCAAAGGCACCTTTGATATCACCGCCGTGCAAGGTTTGGGGAAGAACTTTGACGTGTTGGGAAAAATCTCTGCTCAAAAGGCCGGGAACAATCTGGACAGCTCGGAGCATATTTATCTGGGCGGTGCGCGGGGAGTCCGGGCTTATCCACAGGGTGAGGCCTCCGGTGATGAGGGCATCCTTGGCACGGTGGAACTGCGGTATCATACGCCGGTCAAGGGACTCGTGCTTTCCACCTACTTTGATGCCGGCACGGTGAAGTGGGAGAAGTCAAGGAGCGGCAGTGCTACGTTGAAAGGATGGGGCATTGGCCTGACCTATGCGAAGCCTGATGACTGGTTCGTGCGTTTTGATTATGCGCGGCGGATTGGCTTTGAGGAAAACTTGTCCAATGATGCACGGAGTAAACAGCGTATGTGGTTCTTGGTGGGCAAGATATTCTAAGCTTTAGTTTAGGATTACATCGATATACTAAGACGCCCGGTGGCTGATAATACTTTCCCTCTGCTTAGACAGGCTTGTCAAACGCGACGGGAAAGCATCATCAGCCACCGGGCGTATTTCTTATTGCCTCCCCTGCCCTCCGCCTTTATACAGAGAAAAATAGCAAAATAAAGTTGTATATGGGCGTAATGGCGAGAAAAACCTTGAAAATTTGCGGAAATGCAGGTATTATAGTATAGATATCGAAATAGACAGGGGGCAGGAATTGATGAAGAAATTTACGAAATGGCAAGGTTGTGGCAATGATTTTGTTTTGTTCGACTGCCTGCAGGATGATATAGAGGATTACGCATCGGTAGCCCGGAAGGTCTGTGACCGTCATTATGGTGTGGGGGCAGATGGCATTTTGGTTGTGCTGCCTTCTGCTGAAGCGGATTTTCGTATGCGGATTTTTAATACCGACGGGAGCGAGGCGGAGATGTGCGGCAATGGCATTCGGTGCTTTGCCCGCTATCTCTATGACTTTGGTCTGACGAAGGAAACGCGTTTTACCGTGGAAACGGGTGCCGGGATTCTGGTGCCGGAGATTGTTCTGGACGGTGGCATGGTCAAGGGCATTAAGGTCGATATGGGCGAGCC
>CADBYQ010000040.1:0-13357 GCA_902798865.1 Pseudoselenomonas ruminantium
ACCGAACACAGTAGTTAAGCACTCATACGCCGAAAGTACTTGTCTGGAGACGGATTGGGAGGATAGGGCGTTGCCAGTTGAGTGATAAGCATCCTGCGGGGTGCTTTTTTCGTGTTTAGATATTTTGGAAAGAATCGGGATTATGGTGAAATCATGAAGGATATTCAGGACACGGATATAATTTTATGGGGAGGAAAACCTTTGCTTTTGCCGAATAAAGTAACCTGTGAAGAAACTGCTATGAGTAAGCCTACTTTGGCGGCTTTTCGCGTATATTGAGTTGAAAAGTGAGGCAGGTAGATGTTGCAAGGTTATGTTTTTATATAAGGAAGGGCAGGTTGCTTATGAAAATAGGTATCATTGGTGCAATGAAATCAGAAGTTGCTTTGTTCAAGGAAGAAATGAAGGTTGAGCGTCAGGAAAAGAAAGCAGGTATGGAATTTTGGGGCGGCCAGCTGGGAAATTATGATGTGGTTGTAGTGCAATCCGGTATTGGTAAGGTCAATGCAGCTATCTGCGCTCAGATTTTGATTGATGATTTTCAGGTTACGCATATTATCAATACCGGTGTGGCCGGTTCGTTAAACAATAATTTGGATATTGGCGATATCGTGGTGTCGGTAGATGCAGTACAGCATGATTTTACAGTGGAAGCTATTGGCTTCAAGAAGGGAGAAATTCCTTTTACAGGGCTGGTGGCGTTCGCTGCTGATGAAACTTTGCGGAAAAAAGCTGTGGAAGCAGTGCATGCAGTTCTGCCGGACATAAGCGCAATAGAAGGCCGTATATGTTCCGGTGACCAGTTCATAGCTTCGAGTGAAGTAAAAGTCAGGATTGTAAACGATTTTGCCGGAGATTGTACGGAGATGGAAGGTGCTGCTATTGCACAGGTGTGCTATTTGAATAATGTTCCTTTTGTGATTTTGCGGGCTATATCGGATAAGGCCGATGACAGTGGGCACATGAGCTTTGAAGAATTTGAGAAAAAAGCAGCGGCTAATTCGGCATGTGTAGTCAGGTATATGCTTGAGTGAACGAGGTTTTTGACAACCACCTTCAAGTAATCCGTTGGATTCATTCTTTTGTTTTTAGTATTGGCACATACACCCTGCCTGTTCCTGTTGTGACGGGCAGGGCTTTTGTTGTATAATAGGCTTTATATTGTGATTCTAGTGAAAGAGGACGTCCAATGGCATTTATAGAGGTAAACAATCTGACACATATATATGGAAAAAGCACAGAGCAGGAGTTTTGTGCACTGAAAGATGTGAGCTTTACGATAGAAGAAGGCGAGTTTGTCGCCATCTTAGGCGCCAATGGTTCGGGCAAATCCACATTGGCGCGGCATTTGAATGGCTTGCTGCTGCCCACAGAGGGCGAGTGTCTCATTAATGGTCTGGATACCAAAAATCCGGAGGATATTTGGGCGATTCGGCGGCAGGTGGGCATGGTGTTTCAGAATCCGGATAATCAGCTGATTGCCGGTGTGGTGGAAGATGATGTGGCGTTTGGCCCGGAAAATATCGGCATGGAGCCGTCCAAAATCCGGCAGCAGGTGACCGATTCCCTGCGGGCTGTGGGCATGGAAGATTTTCGCAAGTTTGCCCCGCATCTCTTGTCCGGTGGGCAGAAACAGCGTGTCGCGATTGCCGGTGCCTTGGCAATGGATACGCATTGTCTGATTTTGGACGAGTCCACGGCCATGCTTGACCCACAGGGGCGCAGGGAAGTGATGGGCACGGTGGAGCGTCTGCATCAGGAGCGTGGTCTGACGCTTATCTGTATTACGCATTTTATGGATGAAGCGGCCAAGGCCGACAAAGTCCTTGTGATGGAAAAGGGACAGCTGGTGCAGATGGGCAGACCGCAGGAAATTTTTGCCGATGCACCGCGGCTGCATAAGCTGGGACTTGATGTTCCGTTGGCCGTGGAACTTGCCTGGAATTTGCGCAAGGATGGTTTGCCACTGCCCGCGGATATTTTGAGCGCAGATGATTTGATTACCGTCTTGGAGGCTTGTTATGTCCATTGAGTTAAAAGATGTTACTTACATATATATGCCAAAGACTCCTTATGAGCGCGTCGCGCTGAATAAAGTGAACCTGACCATTGAAGAAGGCAGCTTTACGGCTATTGCCGGCCATACGGGTTCGGGCAAATCCACGCTGGTGCAGCATCTCAATGGTCTGCTTACGCCGGCTGCCGGAGAAGTGCTCGTGGACGGTGTAAATCTGTCGGGCAAGGATAAGGCGGCAAAGATAAAGGCTTGGCATGCCCGCCAACAGGTGGGCATGGTGTTTCAGTATGCGGAAACGCAGCTCTTTGAAGAAACCGTGGAAAAAGATATCGCCTTTGGCCCGCAGAATCAAGGATTGGACGAAGCGGAAGTGCAGGAGCGTGTGCGTGAGGCCATGGAACTGGTGGGACTCTCCTACACGGAGTACAAGGACGTATCGCCTTTTGCTCTGAGTGGCGGGCAGATGCGCCGCGTGGCTATTGCCGGCGTGCTGGCCATGCGTCCTAAGTATCTAATTCTTGACGAACCGGCGGCTGGTCTTGACCCGCGGGGGCGTGATGAGCTGATGGGCGAAATTCAGCGCCTGCATAAAAAATGGAAGCTGACCATCGTTTTCGTCTCGCACAGCATGGAGGACATTGCCCGTCTGGCGGATACGATGGTGGTTATGGAAAAAGGGAACCTGCGGGCAGCGGGAAAACCGGCAGATATCTTTGCCGATGCGCAGTTATTGCAGGAAACAGGGTTAGAACAACCGCAGATTATGCAAATCATGCAGCGTTTAGAGCAGGCAGGTCTGCCCGTGGACAGCAATGTGATAACGCCGGAGGCAGGGCTGCAATCCCTCAGGAGGGTCTTTCATGTTAAATAATATAATGATTGGGCAGTATTTTCCCGGTGATTCGTTTTTGCATCGGATGGATGCGCGGGTGAAGATTTTACTGCTGCTCATTCTGCTCATTGAAGTATTTGTCTTTACCAGCGCACCGGTATATCTCTTGATGACGGGGATAACCTTTCTGCTAATTATGACTTCCAAGGTGCCCGTGCGCATGGTTCTGCGTTCGCTAAAGCCCTTGTGGTGGATTATTCTCTTTACCTTTGTCCTGCATTTATTCAGCCATCCGGGAAGGGAAATTTACCGCATTTGGCAGTTTGTCATCACGCAGGAAGGTGTGGAACAGGGGGCCTTAATCAGTGTGCGGTTAATGCTGCTGATTATTTTGAGTACGCTTTTGACGTTCACGACCAGCCCGTTGAAGCTGACCGATGCGCTCGAAAGCCTGCTGTCGCCGTTTAAGCGTCTGGGCTTGCCCGCGCATGAGCTCGCGATGATGATGACCATTGCCCTGCGGTTTATCCCGACGCTTATCAGTGAAACGGATAAAATCATGAAGGCGCAGCAGTCGCGCGGGGCAGATTTTGTCACGGGCAGCATTATGTCACGGCTGAAAAACATGGTGCCGATTTTGGTGCCGCTCTTTTTGTCGGCGTTTCGCCGGGCAGATGATTTGGCGCTGGCGATGGAGGCGCGTTGTTACCGCGGGGGCGAAGGGCGTACCCGCATGAAAGAAATGAAGCTGGGCAGGCTGGATTATGTGGCGATAGGCGTCTTTGCCGTATTGAGTGTCGGATTAGGAGTTAGTTACGGTTTATGAAAACGGAACATAAAGAGGAAATGAAGGCGCGGGCACGCAATATTGCCTTAAAGGTGGCTTATGACGGCACTGCCTATCATGGTTTTCAGCGGCAGAGTCCGCCGGTAGTTGCGGTGCAGAATGTTTTGGAACAGAAGCTGGCGGTTATCTTTGGCGACAGCATTGAACTTGCGGCGTCTGGCCGTACGGATGCCGGTGTTCATGCCTATGGGCAGGTGGTCAACTTCTTTACCAATGGCCGCATTCCCATTGAGTGCGTGCCGTTGGCAGTGAACAGCCTGCTGCCGGATGATATCGTGGTCAAGGAGGCCTGGGAGGCTGACGAGGATTTCAGTGCCCGTCATAGTGCCAAGGCCAAGACCTATATCTATCGCATACAGCAGGGCGCAACGCCCAATCCCTTGACTGCCCGCTATGCCTGGTATGAACGGCGCAAACTTGACCTGTCAAAGATGCAGGCGGCGCTCGATTTAATCAAGGGCACGCATGATTTCAGTGCCTTTCGGGCAGCAGGCGGCGCACCCATGAGTCCGGTGCGCACCATCTATGAAGCCAAGGTAAAGGAACGGCCGGGCGATATGCTCGAATTTACCATCTATGGCAACGGCTTTCTCTATCATATGGTACGCAATATCATTGGCACAGTGGCAAACGTAGGCTTAGGGCGCATCAGCGTAGAACGCTTTGCTGAGATTATGGAGAGCCTTGACCGTCATCAGGCCAGTGCGACAGCGCCTGCATGTGGGCTATATTTATACAGTGTTGAGTATTGATTAAGTGCATTTTGTAACAAATGAACTTGCAAGGCATGGTTGAATTTTATATAATATGAAAGGAACCTGAAAAAGAGGTTTAATGGAATCAACTCAGGTGGTGAAACTATGAAGTCCCTTTTGAATGTGGGTATAGATGTGGGCTCCACGACCATTAAATTGGTGGTGCTTGACCATGAGAAGAACATTCTCTACAAGAACTATGCCCGGCATTTTTCAGAAATTGGCAATGCCTTGCAGGAGAATCTGACGCAGTTGAAATCTCTGGTGGGAGAGAAGAAGTTTACCTTCGCGCTTACTGGGTCAGCAGGTATGGGCATTGCGCAGCGTATAGGTCTGCCCTTTGTGCAGGAGGTTATTGCCTGTGCAGCGGCGGTGAAAAATCTCATACCGCAGACGGATACCGTGGTGGAACTCGGCGGCGAGGATGCCAAGATAACCTACTTCGGTGAGGCACCGGAACAGCGAATGAACGGCGTTTGTGCCGGCGGTACCGGCTCTTTTATCGACCATATGGCATCCCTGCTGTCTACGGATGCCAGCGGACTTAACGAGCTGGCCGCCAAGGGCAAACAGATATATACCATCGCTTCGCGCTGCGGCGTGTTTGCCAAGACGGATATTCAGGCGCTCATGAATGACGGTGCAGAAAAAGCCGATATCGCCCTGTCCATTTTTCAGGCGGTAGTCAATCAGACCATTGGCAACTTGGCACAGGGGCGCCCCATCGATGGTCATGTGGCTTTCTTGGGCGGTCCTTTGCACTTTTTGCCGGAATTGCGCAAACGTTTTATCGAAACATTAAAGTTAGATAATGAGCATGTGGTCAACGTGGATTACGGCAATTATTTTGTGGCTATGGGCGCGGCACTTTCCGAGGAAGCACAGGAGATTGATGTAGCACGGCTGGAAAAATGCATTGCGGAAGCGAAAACTGCTGCCGCCAGTGAAACACGCAAGGCCGACTTCACCTTATTTGAAAACGATGCAGAGTATGAAGCATTCAAGGCCCGTCACGATAAGGACAAGGTAAAGCGCGGGGATATGGCAGGTTATCAAGGGCCTGTCTACGTGGGCATTGATGCCGGTTCCACCACCACGAAGATAACGGCAATTGGCCGGGATAAGGAAATTCTCTATACGTCTTACGGCAGTAATCAGGGTTCGCCACTTTCCACGGTTGTGCGGGAAATGCAGGAACTCTATAAGGCTATGCCGGAAGGTGCCTATATCGCCAGCACCATGACCACGGGCTATGGTGAAGCCATTGTCAAGGCGGCTTTGCACGCTGATGGCGGTGAGGTTGAAACCTTTGCCCATCTGCGAGCAGCGCAGGAGTTCTGTCCGGAGGTCACCTTTGTGCTCGATATTGGCGGTCAGGATATGAAGTGTTTCTTCGTCAAAGATGGCAATATCGGCAATATTACGCTGAATGAGGCGTGCTCGGCAGGCTGCGGCTCCTTTATCCAGAACTTTGCCGAAGGGCTGTCCATGACGCCCGCGCAGTTTGCACAGAAGGCCTTGAAGTCCAAGGCCCCTGTGGATTTGGGCACGCGCTGTACGGTATTCATGAACTCCAAGGTCAAGCAGGCCCAAAAGGAAGGCGCAGAAGTCGCCGATATTTCTGCGGGTATCGCCTTTTCCGTCATCAAGAATGCGCTGTTCAAGGTCATGCAACTCAAAGATGTGCGGGAACTCGGCGACCATATCGTCGTGCAGGGCGGTACCTTCTATAACGACGCGGTACTGCGCTGTATGGAAAAACTGCTGGACAGAGAAGTTATCCGTCCCGATATCGCCGGTCTCATGGGCGCTTATGGTGCTGCGATTCTGGCGCAGGAAAGCGGGCAGGAGCATTCGTCTATCCTGCCACTGGATAAACTGCAGGAATTCCATGTGGAAACCAGCTCTTACCGCTGCAAAGGCTGCGGCAACAGCTGTCTGATTACCATGCAGAAATTCCCGGACGGCGGCAAGTATTTCACAGGCAACCGCTGTGAACGTGGCGTTGGCGGTCAAAGGCAGACCGAGGAAGAAACGCCGAATATCTATGCGTATAAATACAACCGCGTATTCAAATACTATCGTCCATTGGAACATCCGAGCCGTGGCACGATAGGCATTCCTCGTGTGCTCAATATGTACGAGGATTATCCCTTCTGGTTCACCTTCCTGACCTTCTTGGGCTATCGGGTGGAACTGTCGGGCAAGTCCAGTGCGAAGATGTACTATAAGGGCATGGCCACGGTGCCGTCCGATTCCCTTTGCTATCCGGCCAAGCTTACGCATGGTCATATCATGGATTTGGTGGAGAAGGGAATCAAGAAGATTTTCTATCCCTGCGCGCCATACAACATGGAGGACGAAGTGCATGATTCGGACAATCACTTCAACTGTCCGATTGTGGCGTCCTATGCGGAAAACATCCGTGGAAATATGGATGTTCTGCGTCAGCAGGAAGTGGAATTCATTCAGCCCTTTGTGCCCATAAACGATAAAAAGCGCCTGACGGCCCGCCTTTACGAGGAACTCGGCAAGCGGGAAAACATCAGCAAGCAGGAAATCGCCGGGGCAGTGGAAGCCGCTTATGTGGAAATTGCCCGTTACCGCGAAGATGTGCGCGATTATGGCAAAAAGATTTTGGAGCATATTGAGCGCACCGGACAGCAGGCGATGATGCTCGTGGGCCGTCCCTATCATGTGGACCCGGAAATCAACCACGGCATTCCCGAGATGATTCAGTCCTATAAACTGCCCATCCTGTCCGAAGATGCCGTCTATCATCTGCCGGTTAAGGCGCAGCGTTTGCAGGTGGTCAACCAGTGGAGCTATCATGCCCGTTTGTATCATGCGGCGCAGTTCGTAGCCGAGCACCCCAACCTGACGCTGATTCAGTTCAGTTCCTTTGGTTGCGGGCTTGACGCTTTGACCACGGAGCAGGTCAAGGATATTCTGGAAAAACATCAGCGTATCTACACGATGATTAAGCTGGATGAGGTATCGAACCTCGGTGCGGCGCGGATTCGTCTGCGCTCCCTGATGGCGGCACTGGCCCGCAAAAAGCCCATTGCTTATCAGGCCGTGCCCGATATCGAGCGCCCGCACTTTACAGAGGACTGCAAAAAGACCCATACTGTGCTGGCCCCGCAGATGGCACCGATTCACTTTGAACTCTTTAAGACCGTGCTCAACAAGCATGGCTTAAAGGCCGTGATTCCGCCGATGCCGGACAAGCACGCCATTGATACGGGGCTGCGCTATGTGCATAACGATATGTGCTATCCGGCCATCGTGGTTATCGGTCAGCTGATATCCGCCTTGAAGGACGGACTCTGTGACCCCGACCATACGAGTATCATGCTGTTCCAGACCTGTGGTGCCTGTCGGGCAACCAACTATCTGAGCGTTCTGCGGCAGGCGTTAAAACACGCCGGCTTCCCGCAGGTGCCGGTGTTTGCGATTCATGGACTCAAGGAGGAAACAGATTCCTTCCATATGGGGCGTGGCATGCTCGTGGACGCCATCAAGGCAGCCGTCTATGGCGATACGCTCATGAATGTGCGCAACCGCATGATGCCTTACGAAATCACCAAGGGTTCCACGAAATCCCTGTTTGATAAGTGGATGGAACGGGCCAAGGAAGAAATCGTCCGCGGCAATTACTTCCGTTTCCGGAAAAATATCAAGGCCATGGTCAAGGAATTTGACCATCTGCCCATTGATGAACAGCTTTGGAAACCGAAGGTCGGCATTGTGGGGGAAATTCTCGTGAAGTATCATCCCGTGGCCAACAATCATATCGAAAAAGTCCTGATGGACGAAGGGGCCGAAGTGGTCATGCCGGATTTTGTGGATTTCTTCCTCTATTCGGGTTATGATGCCATTGCCAAGCGGCAGTTGCTCTCCGGTTCCTACAAGGAAGAAGTCTTTGGCAAGATGTTCATCAAGATACTCGAATTCTTCCGCCGTCCCATGAAAAAGGCACTCAAAGAGAGCCGTCATTTCACGCCGCCCCATTCCATTTATGAGACAGCTGAGATGGCATCACGCCATGTAAGCCTGGGCAATATGGCCGGTGAAGGCTGGTTCCTGACCGGCGAAATGGTCAAGCTCATCGACTCCGGCGTACCCAATGTAGTCTGTCTGCAGCCCTTCGGCTGCCTGCCTAACCATATTACGGGCAAGGGCGTAATGCATGAATTGCGCAACGCCTACAAGGGAGCCAATATCACGGCCATCGACTGCGATGCCGGTTCGAGTGAGGTAAATCAGCTTAACCGCTTGAAACTCATGCTCGCCGTAGCCAAAGAACGCGGTCCAAAGCAGGAAAAACAAGATAATAAAGATATAGCAATAAATCGCTGAGTTAATTTGACCCGTCAATATTGACGGGCCAAATTTTTTTCGTGTAGATGGGCAGGCGTTATATGTATTTGGCGCATTTCATATGTCGGAAAGTATATGGTGAGGGTAGGTATATTCATTCCTATAGTTAAGTAAGATTCCTTTACAAAGATGATTCTAAAAGGTATACTTTTTTGAAATCAGCTTTGTAAAATTTGTGCTCGATCCCAAATGTTATTTTCTGTAAGAATAGCGTTCAGCAAAGAAAAAATATCCTTTTTATAAAAGTATACTTTTTTGAAAATAGGTAATAAAAGGCGTTACAGCGGGTAAGTTTGCTGTAACGTCTTTGTTTTTGTGCCCAAATTAAGGAAGGATTTTTGCTATGAAGACTGTTTTGGAAGCATGCAGACCACATCAAGGAATTATTGACGGAACCTTGAATCTGGAAGTTTTTACTGCTGCATTGGGACCTGTTATTGATTATTATCATAAACAGGGGAAGGCTAATATTGATAAAGTGTATACAGATGCAGAACTGTTCTTCCGAGAGGCCACTTATCCTACCGATGGCTTAAAACAGCTGTTGAGCAATGTTTTTCGCCGTATTTCTGGTGATATGACGGCGGATTCTGTAATGAAGTTGGAAACAGCCTTCGGTGGAGGTAAAACGCACTCGCTCATTTCCTGTGTACATATTGCTTATCGTGGTAAAGAATTGAAAGATGTTACACAGGGGCTGATTGATAGTAGTTACTTGCCTGAGGCTGGTACCGTAAGTGTAGTTGGTATTGCCGGTGACGAACTGGCTGTGCGCAAAACACAGGGGGATAAACTTTCCCCATATACTATTTGGGGAGAAATGGCTCTACAGCTTGGTGGTGAATCACTTTATCGGGAAGTTAAGGATGAAGCTGAGGAATACGCTGCGCCAGGCTTGACTTTTTTTGAGAAAGTACTGGGTGAACGTAAAGTTATTTTGATGTTTGATGAGTTGGCGCAATATGCTTCTCGTTTGGAAGTCGTATTACCAGGGAAAGGTGCTGACCAGCTAAGTGCTTTTTTGATGTCACTTAATAACTATGCACAAAATCATGCTGGGATTGCCGTTATTGTAACATTAGCTAGCAGCAGTGATGCATTTGCTAAACAAACAGAGGCATTGTCGCAGAAACTTAATGATATTATAGGTACTAATCAATTTACGAAGGATGATGCTGGTGCCATTGCCCAGAGAGCAAGCAAGAGCGCCGGTAGTGTCATCAGTCGTAATGCAAAACCTGTCACGCCAGTGCAGGCCAGCGAGATTGCACCCATTTTGGCCAAGAGACTGTTTACAAGCATAGATATGTCGGCTGCTCAAGAAGTCAGTCATGCTTATGCGGAAATGTATGCCAAGAATGCTGCATTGTTGCCGGAAGAGGCCAATATGGCGAATTTTGTTCAGCGTATGGTGGAAAATTATCCGTTTCATCCAACCTTTATTGACTATTTGAATAACAAACTGTCTTTGGCTGAAAATTTCCAAGGTACACGAGGCGTTTTACGTGTTCTGGCTTTGACCATTAGGAATATTTGGCAGAAATCCATGCCTATTAGTCTAATCCATACTTGCAATGTGGATATGCGCAATGCAGCTACGGTGGATGAAATTTTGGGGAGAACAGGTAGTGCCGACCTTAAGACTGCACTTAATACAGATATTGGTTCTGTGGAAACAGCCAGTCTGGGAAGCGGTCTTAGTCAGGCTGAGCGTGCGGATAGGAAAAATCCGCACCCCGATGGACTGCCTATGTATGAGCTGACATGGAAAACGGTGTTCCTCAATAGTCTGGTGGCGAGAGGTGAAGGTAAGACAGCAAAAGCCTTTGGCATAAATCAGCAGGACGCACTTTTCATGATCAGTTCTCCTGTATTGCCGCCATCTCAGGTCAATACTGCACTGGAGGAAATTGGTCGCAGTGCTTTTTACCTTCGTTGTGAGGATGGTAAATATTTTGCACATCAGGATCCTACGCTCAATAGCGTTTTGGCACAGATTCGTGAAAATGTGAATACCAAGAGAATCCAGCAAAAATTAAAAAGTTTGGCTGGGACCTTATTGTCAGATAATCATCTTTTCAATGTACAGCAGGATGTGCGTTTGCCTCAGGATATACCAGATAACAATACTAAGCCAACAGTAGCGGTGATTGCTCTTGACGCCAAAGAAATCGATCCCATGAAACTTTTGCAGGAGAAGGGAGCGAATATGACCCGTTTGCATCAGAACATGGTGGTCATGTTGATTCCGAGCACGGTGAAAGTATTGCTGGATAATGATAGTCAAAATCTATTCGGTAATGATATGGATAATACGCGTCCCTTAAGCTATGTAGAGGATTTGGCACGGCAGGTTATTGCCATAAATGATTTGAAGGATAAACCTACGTCTTATGGCATCAATGCGCATAAATTGGAAGACCCGGAATTTGTAGAAACCAGCCGGGAACGAGAAATGGCATTGTCAACGGAAGTAGCAGCGCTATATAAAAAGGTTTATTTTGCTAATAATATGCAGATTGAGTGCCGGGAAATCAGGACAGATTCTGGCGATTCGGGAGCAACTATCCTTAATCAGATAGCACAGACCTTGATAGAGACGAATAAGCTAATCTACGATAAAGCGTTTAATACCACAGAATTAAAGTCTTTGAAAAGTCTATTCTTTGCGAATGGTGAGCGGCTGCCTGTGGCAGAAATGACAAAGGGTTTTTATTGTAATCGTCGCTGGCCAATGCTTAGCAACACGGGGATCCTTGAGCGTATCTTGAGGGAAGGCGTTGCGAGTGGTGTATGGATTATCTATCGTATGGGCGATAGTACGGATGATGTCCCTGCAGAAATCTACACACAGGAAAATCCTGTAGCTATGGGCGCAGATATCTTGCGAGGCGGTTATTCGTTGATGACTATTGAGGGCGCTAAGAAGCGTCCCGGCTGGTTGGAAAAGGACCATGTGCCGCCGGAAAAGATTCAGGCTAGGATAAAGGAAGTTTTGGCAGCTAGTGGTGCGTCTCCTGTCAGCGATTTACAGGAAGCTGTAAAGGCAACGTATGCTAACGTAAGTGATGAACAAATCACGGAAGGCGTGCGGGAGGTACTGAAAACAGCAGGCTTCAGTGGCTATGTAGGTGATGTGAACCAGCAGGAAAAACCGGAGAATATCATTGAGGGTTACAGCGCGCAGTTCCATGATATCCAGCCTACAGATATTATAATCACGCAGCGAGAAAAAAGTGAGCGTGGCTGGCTTGAATTTCCTGGTAGTGAGACTTTCCTGGGCAACATAAGCGACAATGCGCGTGCGCATAAGATTTACAAGGTGCTCAAAAATATTAGTGGTTGGTACAATCGAGGCAAAGCACAGCAGGACATTGAAGAATTAGAGCTGGTTAATTTGCGCTTGCCGAGTGGTGCTACCATGCGCATACGGTTTGATGGCCTGACGTCAAGGGATATCAAAAAATTGGATGAATTGTTTATGGATATCTTGGGCGTGGCTGAAGTATCGGAGCATACGGAAGGCTATATTACGATACAGGATACTTCGAATGAGGACGATGAATTGATACAAGAACTAAAAAAGCAAGGAGATTGAGAGGGCAGATCTGAGCAAGCGGCAGGAGGAAATAATAAGTGAGGCTGCCCTGCGCGTGAAAAGTGCGCCGTGGATTATGCGGATTACGGTGAGAAAGGATTATACGGGTCCGGCGCTGGTGTTAAGTGAGCGTTATACCACAGAAAAGAAGACAGAGAAACTGCGGGAGTATGGCTGTATCTATAATGGTGCTTTGCGCCATTGCAGGCGGGCAATTCAGGTTATGTTATCCGAAGTCACAGATGAAGCAGGGCGCAGTCTGGGGTTGGATAAGCTGCTGGAAGGAGAAATCGCTTACCGGGGAAATCTGCCACTGAATGACACCATTGGAGCAAAACTGGCACTCTTGGCCAAGCTTCATCCGCAAGTGCGGAGAGCGGACAGAGTTGAATTGATGGCCTGGCGGATTGAGCGATTCACTAGAGAGGAAACCTTCTATTGGCTGACCAAGGTCAGCGTGCCAACATATGGCCGTCGGGGCATAGAGTGGGCCAAGTCTGGCCTACGACTTATGCTGGCCGGTCGGCAGGATGATAAGCAAGTCATACGTGATATCTTGGATAAGATTCGGAAATAATTAAGAAAGTTTAGGGAGAGACGTTATGGAATACCAGCAGAAGTTAATCGAAGGCAAATTCCCCTGCCAACAGGTCGGGGCGGAGACAAAACGAGAACGTGGGGCAAGTTCGGCTTTACCGCCATTGTATTTCTTGCATGTATGGTGGGCACGCCGTCCCCTTACCCCTAGCCGGGCTGCTGTGTTGGGAAGTATCTTGCCTGCTGATACTGATCCTGAGGTGTTTTTGAAAGATTTGGGGATAAAGAAGTATCAAATTCGAGTTGGGAATACATTTGTGGATATTCCTAAAAAATATGTTGAGGATAACGGATATGAATTCAAATGGTCGAAGGAACTGGGAAAGCT
>CADBYQ010000040.1:13421-17514 GCA_902798865.1 Pseudoselenomonas ruminantium
TGTGGCATTTAAGAAACTATGGCAACAGATTCAGCCTATTGATATGGATAATGTGGATATATTCCATGAATTTACTGTGCAGGAAGTAGCCGCTGACCCAGCTTGGTTTAATGAAATATTGTCCCTGTTTAGCGAAATAGATGGTCGTATTCCTAATTTGTATGGATATAATCGAGGTTATGAAAGCACGCCTAAGGAGCAGTTTGAGAAATATACAGTTTTAGATCCGACTGCAGGGGGAGGGTCTATACCTTTTGAAGCCATGAGGTTGGGCGCGAATGTTATTGCAAATGACTTGAACCCGGTTGCTACAGGGATTCAGTATGCAAGCTTGAGATATCCGGCACTTATGGGAAATAGTTTGCTATCTAAGCTTAATGAGTATGGTTCTATACTTGTAAAGACAGTAGGGGATAAGATGGCAGATTATTTTTGTGGTGAGAATGTTAAAGATGCGTATGATTTGTCGTATCTCTACTACCGCGAAGTAACCTGCCCGCATTGTGGTGAACGTGCGCCGCTTTTGAATTCTTTTGCGCTGGCCAAGAAAAAAGACGGTTGGATGGTAATTCCGAAAATTGAAGGGATGGCGGGACATAAGAAAGTTCGCTTTATTCCTGTACGTCTAGTGAATGGCAAGGGACCAAATGGGGAAAATCCCGAAGAAGGTACGGTGAATAAGGGCACTGGGCGTTGTCTGCATTGCGGTCAGGCTATTGACAGCGAGGAAATCAAGCGTCAGGCCAGGGGGGAGTCCGACCACGGCATTTGGCAGGATAAGCTTTACTGTGTGGTAGGTGTCCGCCTTCAGCCGAAGAAGGATAAGGCAGGAAATTTTCTTCGTTATGCTAGCGGTGCTCATAAGGGGGAAATTCGTACAGAGAAGGTTACATTCTTCCGTGAACCTACTGAGGCCGATTTTGCTGCTTTGCAACGGGCAGAGGAGAAACTACAGGAGAATTGGAATCGTTGGGAAGATATGGATTTGATTCCCACGGAGAAGATTCCTGAGATGAACGACAATCGACCTAGAATATACGGTATGGAACGTTGGTGTGATATGTTTACGTCTCGTCAGCTTTTAGGCCATCTCACCGCTATGGAAACCCTGAGAAATATGAGCAAGGAGATTATGGCGGCAGAGGGACAGGAAAAGGGGAAGGCTATTGTACATTATTTGCAGTATATGGTGGATAAGTGCATAGACTATAACAGTCGGCAGACAAGATGGCATTTTTCTCGTGCAGTTATGATAGGCTCGTTTGGAAGACATGATTTTTCCCTTAAGTGGACTTTTGGTGAACTAATTTATACAGGTGAAAATTCTGGTCTTGTGTGGGGAAAGAATCAGGTTGTGGATTCATATAGAGGAATATGCGAACTTTTCGAAGGCAGTAATGCAAGGCCTGCTAAAATTTTACATGGTTCTGCAGCTAACATGGAGATAGATGACAGTAGTGTAGATGTTATCTGTGTAGATCCACCTTATTATAATAATGTACAATATGCAGAACTATCTGATTACTTTTATGTATGGCAGAAGCGAACATTTGAAAGTTTGTATCCAGAGGTATTCAACCGTCGCTTGACAAACAAGCGTGACGAAGCTGTGGCGAATCCTGTTAGAGATGGTTCAGCCAAAGAGGCTGATTTAGCGTATGAACAAAGGATGGGAGAAATTTTTGCTGAATGTAACCGTGTCCTTAAAGATGACGGTGTACTTACAATGATGTTTACGCATAAGACACAGGAGGCTTGGGAAACATTAACTAAGGCATTGATAGAGAATGGGTGGATTATTTCTTCATCATTTCCAGTTGACTCCGAATCTGCATCTTCGCTTCACCAGAAAGACATGGCCGCCGCAGCCAGTTCCATCTTCATCGCCTGCCGTAAACGTGACATGGAGGAGCGAGAGCCTTCTATCTGGTCTGGTTTTGGCGGTACGGGTGTACGCCAACTGATTCATCAGGCGGTGGAGCAGAGCTTGAGGAATTTTGCAGTGCTGAAGCTGAATGCAGTGGATGAAATGGTGGCCAGCTATGGCAGTGCCCTGAAAGTCCTTTCAGAGCATTGGCCTGTTATGGATGGGGATGAACTGGTTTCTCCAATCACAGCCATGCGGGAGGCCAGTACAGTGGTGGCGCAGTATCAGATGAGTCGTATCAGCGGCGGGCAGATGTCAGTAAATGACTTGAAGCCGGAGGCTGGCATTGTGCTGACTATGCTGGGGATATACGGCACGGGCAGTTTTGCCTATGACGATGCTCTGAGTCTTTCCAAGTCCCTCAATATTCGTTTGGAGAATAAAGTGGGCGGTTATCACGAGGAAGATGCCATGGTTGGCATCAATGATGAAGTCAATAAGCGCAGCAGGCGGGATGAGGAAGACGAAGGTTACTATGCTCCTGTGGTGAAGAAGGGGAGCAAATTGCGTCTTGTGCTTCCAGAGGAGCGCAATGCGCGCCGCTTGGCTAATCCTCAGCAGGAGTGGGATATGGTTCAGGGAATCATTATGGCTTATCGTGAAGGTGATATCCCTGTGGCTAGAGCCTACATGCAGAAGTACGGTACGGGCAGTGAAAATAAGTTGCTTAATATTTTGCAAATCTGGGCAGATAATTGTGGTCGTGAAGACCTGCGCAAGGAAACGCAGAGACTCATCTTTGGCTTGAAAGCATAAGATTTTCTTGACATTTTTGCCCAATCAAGATTATAATATGAATAGAGCGATTCGGGAATCGGTGTTCGCAGCCGTACCCCCGGACAAACGATAGCCCCCTTTGCTTATGGCATTGGGGGCTATTCGTATGTAAAGGAGCAATAGGCATGAATAAACCCTTCAAAACAGTAGATGAGCAAATAGCTATTTTGGAAAGTCGCAATATCGTTGTAAGCAATAAAAAATTTGCCAGACAGGTTTTGACTTATGAAAACTATTATTATGTAGTGAATGGATATAAGACACCATTTATAAGTTCTACAAATAATGGGGATGCTTATAAACCAGGGACTTCCTTCTATGAAATCGTGGCGCTGTATTCTTTTGACCGCAGACTTAGGGAATTATTGTTGCCGGAACTGCTGCGTATCGAGCATTGTGTGAAAGCGATGATTATTGATGTGTTTTCGAAACATCATGGTGAGGATCATACTACATATCTGCGTCCGGAAGCTTTTAATGCCAAAGGGTTTAGTAATTTTAAGCGTGTCAATGCACTTATTTTTGATTTACTGAAGCTTATCGATAAACAACGGAAGCATCATAATGCGGTGCAGCATTACATGGACAAGTATGGTTCTGTCCCCTTATGGGTATTATCCAAAGTTATGACATTTGGTAAAATCAATTCGTTTTATGCATGTATGTGCAAAGAGGATAAGGAAAAGGTCGCAGGTGCATTTCATTTATCTTCAGCAGAATTTAAGTCTTTAATTGACTTCATAGCCGTATTTAGAAATAAATGTGCGCATGGTGAACGTGTATATTGCCATATAAGGGATCAAAAGAGGCCGACACCAATAAATAATTTACCTTTACATGAATTATTGGATATTCCCCGCAATGAAAAGGGCTATAAATATGGTACGCAGGATATTTTAGCCTTGCTGATTGCTATGAAATATTTTTTGCAACCCACCCGTTATAAGAATCTAATTCATCATATCGATTATGCCTTAAACAAGAAATTGAATTATCGCTTAAAATCAATCAGTTGTGATGATATACGCAAGATTATGGGGTTGGAGAGTGATTGGCAGAGTTTAGATGTGATGGAATTAACAACGTAAAATTGAAAGGAAGGCTTGTTCTATGGCAGATTTTATGGATTATCCCTGGCAGGTAAGCTATCAGACATCTTCCTTAAAAGATGATGGCCGTGCGGTAGATATCTTGCATGATTTCTACATTCCAGCCTTGCAGCGGGCTGAAAAATATGACAGAGTAGCAGGGTATTTTCGCTCCACATCTTTGGCAGCCGCTTCAGAAGGTTACACGGCTTTTCTGAATAATCAAGGAAAAATGAGGCTTATCGTTGGTGCGGATATGGCACTAGCAGATGTTGAGGCAATTCTGGCTGGAGATAAGGCA
>CADBYQ010000041.1 GCA_902798865.1 Pseudoselenomonas ruminantium
AGTGTGCAGGCTACCAAAGCATTCCGAAGCTGATCTTCTTCAGAACGTGGGGAACAGGAGCGTTGCAATCAACGCGCCGATAAGGCCGCGGACGATGCCGGGGATGATGCCCGCTTTGAACACGGTCTTGATGCTGTAGCCGCCCGCGTTCATGGCCATGGGGACCACGGCGGTGGACAACGGGGTGATGAGGGAGGACATGGAGGACAGGGCGCACATGATCACGGGTCCGCGAGGATCGCAGCCCATGGCTCCGCAAGCGATGACCGAAAGGGGCACCAGCACGGTGCTGACAGCACGGTTGTACAGCAGAGAGGTCATGAAGAAGCCCACGAAGTAGAACGCCAGGTTCACCAGGTAGCCGCTGTGCACGTTGGCCAGAGCGCCGCCCAGCCATTCGCCGATCTTGTCGGCGGCGCCGGTGTTGGCAAGGCCGGTACCCAAGACGGAAACGCCCACGTACAGCAGAACGGTGGACATGTTCAGGTTTTCAATGGCTTCCAGCGTCTTGGAAAAATCAATACCCAATTTTTCCAATTCCGTAGCATTCTTTTCCAAGTCCTCATAAAGCGCCTTGCCTCTGCTGACCAAAGTCTGCAAAGCCGTTGGGTCTTCGGCAACATTTTTCAGATTTCCCACGGCCGTAAAGAAATCCGACACATGCTGCCGAGGTTCCTTCCACTTATCGGCGGTAAAGTAACTCAGCAGCTTATCTTTAACATTTTGTATATTCTTGATATCTCCAACCAGCTTGTCCAAACGGCCATGACCACTATTGGTCTCCGCTTTGAGCGTGAGGCTGTCTCCAGAAAGCGAAACAGCATTATTGCCATCGCTGCCAGCAATGACCACACTGGCATCATTCGTAAGATTCGTTACCGATACGGCAGCATTAATCAGCGCCGATTTTGCCTTGCCATCGCTGCCGGCAGCAGAAGTCGCAATGGAACCTATCTGTATATCCGGATTGGATTGTACGGCGGTTACGGATAAAGCCCCTTCCTTGCCGGCACTTATGCTGGCATTCTTGGTGATTCCCACGCCAGCCTTGCTGTCGCCCAGGACGATATTCACACTGGAACCCACCGTAACGTATTTGGCAGCACTTTCCAGAGCCGAAGTCTTGGTCTTGTTCGTTTCGGTGTCTTTATCTTCCTTATTCTCTTTTTCCTTTTCCTCGTCCTTAGCCGCTTCAGCTGCATCACCAAACAAATCCGCTAAACCGAGGTCATCTTTTTCATCCTTGGCATCTGTTGTATCTTTGTCTTTATCTTGGTCCTTTTCCTTATCCTTGTCCGAATCTTTTTCTGCTTCTGTTTTCTCTGTACCGTTATTAGCGGTAACCTGCCGCAGCGTGTTCGTTTCAGCTGCATTCACGTCAACATTGCCCTCCGTCGCCGTGATTTTTGCACTATCCGTTACCTGTGCCTTTTCCGATGTGTTGACGAAGTTCAAGGCCGAACCGCCCAGGCCCGTTTCCTTGATGCTGTTTTCGGCCGTGACCACCAGCGAATTATCCAACGTTGCCGCCACGGAGATATTCTTCTTCGCATTGAGCTCAGCCCCTGCATTCAGCGTATTCCGGCTCTCGGTAGAACCGATTGCGACATTGCCGGCAAAGTTCATATGACTGGTGTCTTTTTCACCTGCCAGATTGGAGCTGGTTGCTGTAATGCTTGTCTTGGCATCCGAAACAGCCGAAACCGAACCGGCATCCGCTTTCAACTTGCCCTCAATGGTAAGATTGGCATTATTTTTGTAATACGAAAAAGTTGCTGCTGCCAACTGATTCTTTTCACCTTCGACCTGCCCTTCAGAAGACAATTGCGCCTTTATCTCACTGGATGACAAAATCGACAATGCCGGGGTCGCTTCCGGTTTCTCACCGGTTTCATTTTCTTCATTGGCTTCCGCGGCTACATCCTCGCCTGCAGCCGTCAGCTTGGCATCCTTGCCGATTTTCACATCAGCCGTGTCCTTATGAATCATATACGAGCCGGAGAATTTAAGCTTGCTCAACAAACTCGTTGACTTAATCTCTTTGGCCATATCTTTATCAAACTGATAATCGTCCTTGGTCGTTGCAGCAATGTTTATCGTTTGGCCGTTAATGGTACCCGACAAATCCACGCTTGCCTGCAGGCCCAAAAGGGCCTTGGTATTCTTGACGGCATCTTTTACCGCCGCTTCATCCGCATCTTCAGGTTTGACATTATTGGAAATGGCTTTGGCCGCAATAATAACATTGCCAGCTGTATCTATTTTGGTATCTTTTTCCATGCTTATCGAGGCACCAATCGGGTCACTGATATCCCAATTAGTCACCCGGAAAACATTGGCCCCTGTTTTGTCCAGCCAATTACTCAGTTTGTTCTTTACACCGGAAGCTTCAGCGGTATTCTTGCTGTCTACTACAGCCGCCAGCACAATATCCCCCGCTTCATCTTTCGTAAGCTGCAAGTCGCCAGTCAAGCCAGCCTTCACCGTAACATTCTCATTGTTGTCCTTTACATTGACCAAATCTGCATAATTTATGCTGTTTTTGGTGTTGAGCAGCGCGCCATCTTCAAGCTCTATCTTAGCTGCCGCCAGCGTTATGCCGTCTACGGTATTAATCTTGCCCGCGACCGAAATCGAGCCGTCAATATTGAGCGGCACTTCGCCCTTCTGTATACTTGCTGCACTGAGGAAATCCGCCGACTTCAGTGAACTTTCAGTCTTTAATAGTTGGTTGTAATACTTTTGAGTTGGTACAACCATGCCCACCTGTCCGGCATTGATAACACCCGTTTTAGACACAGCAATTCCTTCAGGGCTGATAAAGCGCAAATCACCGCCGATTTTGTTGTTCTGTATGGCATTGACAATACCTTCAATATTCACCTGATTATCGACAAAATTAAGCAGACGGGCAGCCGTTGCATGGTCTTTGCTCGTGCCGAAGAATAAATTGGCAATATTTCCCGGACTCAGCTTGAACTCTTTAAAATGATTCAATGCGGTATTCGCATCGAGCATTTTATCCGCCAATACATTATGAACATTCCCTTCTGTCGTTACTGTACCATTATTAGCAGCATCCGCTTTAGTAATGTCTGTAGCCTGCCCCACATTGGGCAATGCCAGCATACTGAAAAGCGCCACTGACATTATGGCATTGCGGCGTTTCGCCCATTTCCTGTACATACTCATGATAAAATCCCTTTCCTTTCCGTTCCGTCCACAAGCATATATCCCTAATTATTCTTATGAATGATTCTAAAGCACTGCGTAAAAATCCTGATATTACATTATACGATATATTATGATTTGAGTCAATTTTTTGACAATAAAAAATCTCAGCTTACACCAAAGATGGATGTTCCACTATGGTGCAAGCTGAGGTTATCTTGTCTGCTGTTTTTACCGGCTTCCTAGCGGTATTCTGATATCATTACTGCTGATTTTCGACGATTTTCATTCCTCCTTCAACATCTTTGACAATGGCCAGTTCCCGAGGACGTTCTGCGGCCATATTCGTTTGGTTCGTCTCCCTCGTTACGCCTTCGTTCTCCATCACTGCATCTTCAATCTCCACAACTTCATCTTCGTCACTTTCCGCCAAACGATAAGGCTCCTTGGTGGCAAACGGGCTTTCCAGCCAATCATCCCCATAGAAAGCATACAGGTCCTTATAAAGCGCATCGCTCCGGTCAAGCATCCAAATAAAGCGCTCCGGATTGGCCAGCGAAAGGCTCTTGACATTGTAACGGCTAATCTGAAGCGGTGCTCCTGTTCCTACTGCTCTCAACCAGGCATCACCACAATCAAAATTCAGTGCCGCACCATTGGCATAGATACGAAGAGGAGCATTCTTGGTTCCCAGGTTAGTGGCACTGAGGTTTACAGAGCTGCCCATCAGGGAGCCCATATCCTTGCCTCTGTCCTGACTCATCTTCATATTGCCCCTAGTCTTGAGGAATAAGCCTGCGGTTTCGCCTTCAGCAATGGGCTGAACCTGATTGGTCCCCACCTTTACCGGACGGCGGTCAGCACCTGCCACAGCAGAAACAATGGTCAAATCGCCTTCATTACTGATAAAGATTGAGCCGCCGGCATTGGCATCCAAATAACCGACTATATTCGTCCGCAGATAATTGTCCAGGCTGCCGATATTGCCCCGGCCGGCATAGAGGGTAACTTTGTCGCCGCTGATGACGGACTTCCCATCGTTGGGCAGATAAATACCATTGCCGGTCATCAACATCACATCATAGTTGGAAATCGGCTTGCCAAAACCACCGGTAAAGTTAAAGGTCGTATTTTCAGTACCGACCAGGAAAGTACGGCCACTGCGCTCAGGCCGCTCAATTATAGTAATGGCGCCGCCCTTCTTTAAATCCAGACTCACAGGCAGCTGCCGCATCACCAATACGCTACCATCATATCGCCAGTCAAGGTCTCCAGTCTTGGCCTGAGACAGGATTTTGAGATTCTCGGTTTTATTGATATCCTGTGCCTTGATGATTATACTGTCTTCAAGCGTACCTATCGACATATCCGTTTCAAACGTCACGTTTCTGGCCGTGATATTTGGTTTGGATATCACCATCAACTGACCAGGCACGCTGTTCACAACGCTATCCTGAACGGCATAGAGCAATTGATTCTTGGAAAAACCGTAATTTTGACTGGCTTCCAGCAGTCCATAGTCCATAACCGCCCGGCGCTCAGCCTCACTCAGACCGCCATAGGCGGAATTAAACCAGGCCAGCTGCTCCTGCTGATAATTCTGGAAGAGTTTGTCAAATTCCGCATCATCGGTAATGTTTTGGGCCTTGGCCTCAAAAGCGGCCTTGCGGCTCTTAACCCCGGCATCCTGGGCAAAGGCTTTGGCTATGTTGGTGTAGTAAGCCATGTCCTTGCCACTAGCCAGCCCCAGGGTCTGCAGCCTGCCGGTGACACCGGCCAGACGCTCAGCTTTTTCATCGGCAGCGGCAGCTGCGCTGCTGTCGGCCTTATCCTTATTGCTGATAATCCCCAGAGCCAGCCAGGTATTCGCCTTATCCTGACTATCCGACAGAGCATCACGGGTACCAATGGCATCCAGAATATCCCCCTTTAAGGCACGCAGGAAAACATCACCATCCGTGCTGGCAATATTGCCTACCCGCAAATTATCTTTTGGCGCCTCAATGTAGATATTCTCCTTGGCCTTGGCGTTGACTCCATTTCCGCTGCGCCTATACGTATCTGTTTTAATATATCCGCCGTCTCCCGAATTGCCGATGGACCCCGTCAGGCTGGTCAGATTGATGCTTGGTGCAGCCAGAATATCGCCGGAACTTCCTGCATTCCGGATATCGCCCTGAGCGGTCAGGCTCAGCACCTGATTTGCCCTAACGTCCTCCACCAGCAGGCCTTTCTGCGCACGGATATCAACAGTCCCCACTTCGGATTTCCCGGACAGCGTTTGCATTTTCCCTGGGCCGGTAAGCGTAAGCCGAGTGTCCTTGCTGCTTGAAAAACCAAAATTATCCGTGCTGACGACTTTGCCCTCCTTCGCCGTAATGCTGCCATTTACGGATTGGATATCAATCCTTCCCTGACTCTTTCCATCCTTTACTGCACCGATGATGTTATCCGTAAGGACAATATTGTCCCTATTCGTGATTTTGATACTGCCACCGTTCTTCGCCTCAAGCGGCCTGGTCTCAATGGCACGGTCAGCCTGGATTGCTGCCAAGGTGTGCAAATACAGGTTAAGGTTGCGATTATACGAATAGTGATAATAGTCCCATCTTAAAAGACCACGTTTCTCAAAACGTGCCTGCGGATTGGCCGGGGACAAAGTTGCACCATCTCTGCCTCTTTCCTTGAAGTACAGTTTATTCAAATACCACGAAAATCCATTGGTCAGCATGAAGTTTGAGGAGAAGTTCCTGAGTTCATTCGCATCCGTGGTTGCACTATTGCGCTTACCGGTCTGTTCAACCTTTTTCCTTGCCTCCTTATCCCCGCCCTGACCATTGGATAGATTGGCAAACCAATCCAGCTTCACTGTCTTGTCGCCTGTCATCTGTTCATTATGGAAATCTTTCTCCACCTTGTAGTTGAAATTCTGTTTGGCTGTAGCTGTGGAGTACATTTCCCAAAGCAGAGTCTCCTTCGGTTTTGGCTTGTAGGAACTGCCCGTCTGCAGTTGTCCATTGATGGTGATATTGCCATTGCGGTAATTATTGGTAATCGCTCCCACATAGAGGTCCTTATTACAGCCATTGATATTGGCCTCTATCATAATGTCTGCCGCCCCCTTGGCCGAGAGAATGCGGCCTGTGCCCTCAATGGTGGAATAGATATTGCCATTGAGCGAAATGTTGCCGCCCTTGACCATCGTATCCGCCGTCAACAGATGACCGGTATAGGGATTGTAGTAGGTATGAATTATCCCCACATAGACATTTTTGCTGCCGTCCCAGACATTGCCCCCCTTGACATCGTCAAAGTCTACCAGATAAGCGGCATTGCCCAGCACATCACTGTCGGTAAGGGATACGCCCTTTCTGGCCTGCTTATCCAGGGCTTGCACCTTCCCCATATCTATCCTTGTAGTATAATCAGCATAACCACTTTGAATCAGGCCATTCACGATGATATTCTTGGCCGAGATGGATACATCCCCGCTGGATACAATAGCTCCTTCTTTGGTAGGAGCAGCATATTTCGCCTTGAGGATTGCCAGATTCTGCTCCATGGAATTCTTCATATACTGTGCATAGGAGATGCCCATAATCCTGGCAATCTCTGCCCGGCCGGCCTCAGTCTTCTGCAGCTGTGGGAACACAACCTTCCACACCGTTTCTTTCAAGAAAGACTGATAATCACCTATTGACAATAGTTTTCCATTGTCTAAAGGATTAGAAAGATATACCGAGCGGGCAATTCCGTCAATCCTCTGGTTGAGCAGATAGCGATAAAGTTCCTTGGCGAACATTTCACTGCCAAAGGTATAGGGAGCCAAGGGGTCCAGGCCTACTACCTGGGTACCACCGACAGCCATCTGGCTGTAGCTGCCATTAGGCGCATTGACGGAGGTAGCATAGGCCGCAGAAATGGTTCCTGTATTCAGGATATCCCCGACATTGTTGGTCAGGCTGACCTTGCCGGTATTGTTGATAATATTTCCCGAAATATGCAGGTCACTCCCATTCCCCTTGCCCGCCGTCTTCTCAATGGTGATGTTGGGAACGCTGCTGCCATTGGCGGATTGGATATTGGCCGCCTTGTAGATGCTGCCATTCAGCCGCACCTGACCACCCAGGCTGTCCAGTTCCAAATTGTTCACCACCAGACGGCCGTCAGACTTATCGGCAATCTTGATGCTCTCAGCTCCCAAAGCCTTGATTGAACCGCTCACCTTCAGGTTGGGACTGTATACATCCACATTGGCCCCGGTAATCCGGATATTCGGCAGGATGGCTGCTTTGACCTTAATCGAAGGCAGCACTTCATAGTCATTGCCGTTCTTCCGGGCAAAGCCCTTGGCCAACATGGACTGAAGGATATGGTTAATTGCCGCATCATAGGATTTGAGCAAATCATCATCCATCTTTCCCTGACGGGCTGCCTTCAGCTCATTGTATTCCTTGAGATAGGGATTATTCACCGTCACTTCCTGGCCGGTCTTCACGCTCTGAGCATCAAACCAGCTTCCGCCTTCGGTGACCTTAACCTGCTGACTGCCATTTGCAGCACTGCCGGTAATCTCCAGCCCCAAAGAATTATAAATACCTGCCTTGACCTCGCCGGCAACATTCACGAAATTATTCTGCTGTTCCGCGCTGTTCCTCTCATTTGGCAGTACGGATACGAGATTGTTGTTTATCTTGTTGGAATAGGTCGTGTAGACATAAGCGGAATTCAGCAGACCCTCCCTGCCGGTATTGGCCGTAAGGCTTATATCCCGAGCCGCAGTAATCTTGCTGTCCTTGCCAATATCCACCTGGTTGGCCTGACTCATGGAATTGGTGATTCTCGGCTTGGAACTCACAGGTATAGCGGTGCGGTTGTACACATCGGCCATGACATAGAGGTCAAGATTCCCCGTCCGGCCGGCAGCATCAGCCCCGGCAGCCAGACTGATTTCGCCTTGGCTGAAAAGACTGCTGTTGCCCGTAAGGGTAACTTTGGCACTACGTTTCAGTTTATTGTCCGTAAAGGCCGTAGTTTTGCCGCCCAGACCACCCTGGATATTGCCTACCGTAACCAGTTTCAACGCCGTATTGTCGGCAGCCCCAAGGTTAATACTGGAAAAACTGCCTTTATTGAGCAGATTGGCATTGCGCAGGATGATATTGTTATCATAATTGAAATCATGCTGGCTGTTGGCCCGTACCAACGAGGCTGCACCGCCTGCTTCCAACTGGTTTTTGGCATTCAGATTGCCGCTGGTCGTGGCGCTCATGCTGATGCCGGATTCTCCCCCATTAGCCGTCAGGGAAACCGCCCCTTTGCCATTATCTTCCCCGACTTCCACATTGGCCCGATAGCTGCCGGTATTTTTCAATTCACTGCCCGAGCCATTGATGCCACCGTAACCGGCAGCCTCCATCGTTTCCGTGACCTCGAGGTCATTGTTCGCGTTATAGGACTGCTCCTTGTCGGTGGTGACACGGGTGCCGGACTTCAGCTGTACCTTAGCCGTATTGTCTGCATTGCGCGTCATGGACACACCGCTAAGACCAACCATAGCAGCGCTCTTGCCGTCAACCGTCAGCACATTATTGCCGTCCGCATTTTGGGCATTGGCCATCATAAAGCCGGACAGATTCCAGTCACCACTCAGAATCGTATTGGTCTCCCGTTTTTCCTGGTCTGTGATGACCGCCGTAAACGGAGAGATGTTGGCAAAGCCGGCGCCATAGCCCACAGCCCGGAAATTCTCCGCCAGACTATTGTACGAACCGATGATAACATCCTGGATTTTTTCCTGTGGATTGCTCATGCCCTCCAAATTCACCGTGTTCCGGACATTGCGCACAGCGTCCAGGAAATTGCTGCCGGAGGCCAGACCGCCTGCCGCCATGCCCCTTACAACACCCTCCTGACCGAGTGCGGTATTGCCGCTCACCATCAGTTCAGCATCCTTCGCATAGGCAGCCTTGCCCACCTGCACGTCATTTGTCCCGTAAGCGGCCAACGTGCCCTTGGTCACGCCGACCGCTGCCGTACCGGCACTCAGGGAAATGAGATCCAGTTTCTGGTAAGGCTGCCAGTTGCTCTCAATGTTCACCTTTTGCGCCAACAGGGAGCTGTTTTCGCCTATGCTCACCCGGGTTACGAGGGGATTGTTCTGACTGCCCAGAACATTCTTCACAGCCGTAGCCGACAGAGCCGTCAACAGGCCCGCGGAAGCTGCTCCCACCTGAGTGGTGATTTGCGGTGCGTTGTGTGCTTTGATGTTCAGGCTTGAGCCTTTAAGTCCGGTCTTTGGCCCGACGTCTACAGTAGTCTTGCCCGTATATTCAGACTGCGCACTAAGGCCAACGCCCGCAAAGGCGCCGCTGCCCACAACCGCCATGGCCGTCAGTTTGACCTCAGGCGCACTTTGCGCCTGAATGCTGATTTCTGCATTTTTCGCATTGGCCTCCAACCCGCTGCCAATCACCACGGCATTGTTGCCCGTGCCGGAAGTCTCTGCCACCAATGCGCCTGCTGCCATACCGCCTCCCACCGTCACGCCGATAGCATTCACGGCGGATTTGACCGCATCCTTGCTGTCGATGGTAATGTTCCCATTGTCTGCTGTCAGTTTTTCGCCAGAGATATTGACGCTGCTGACCGAATTATTCACCAGCCCTGCATAGGCAACACTGCCTGCCCCGGTCAGAGCAGCACTGCCCTGACGGATATTCAGCGTATTCTGTCCATCAAGGAGATTACTGATTTCGATATTCTCAGCTGCTTTCCCATAAGTATTGGTAAGGTTCAATGTCGTGCGGCCGGCATTGTTTAATATGCCTACAGCACCATTGATAGCAACCCCGCCAAGGCTTACGGCCTTGTTGGCCTGCGTGACATTGTTCGTGGCCTGACTGGACAGCTTGATGCTGCCTGTGTTGGCCTGCAAAGCCGAATTGGACACATTGAGGCCCACGCCTGCACGCTCCCTGCCTCCGTTATCAGCCACAGCGGCCTTGGTCGTACCTGCCCGCCCCTGCGAAGCCTCAGCCTTCAGCTGGTTTTTCTGCATGGTATTATTCGCGCTGTTCAGCAATCCCTTGACATCCACCTTGGAACCATCCGCAGCCTTACCCTTGTTGGTGGCCGATTCATAGCTGTCCGCCAGTTTCTGCCCCACGTTGGTGATCATCACATTGGCCGAAACGCCAGCAGCGCCTATTGAAGCATTATAGGCACTTTGCGCTATATCCCGTTTCTCCTTTGCCATCAGGGAAATGTCCTTGGCGGACAGTTTGCTGCCGGCAATATCCGTCTGTACACGGCTGTCAATGGTATTGAGCACAACGCCTACCCCCATGCCAGCCGCACCGGCGGCACCGGTAAACGCTGTATTGCTGAAATTGATATTGTTCTCCGCAGCAATGGACAGCCCGTCAAGCGCCGCAAGATTCCAGCCGATTTCGCTGTTCAGGACTCTGGCCGTCACATCATCGGTTACATTGGCTACACCGATGGAACCGGCCAGACCACCAATGCCGCCCACAGCCGCATTGTAGAGTTCATAGTTCAGGCGCGTATCGTTCAGCGCCCGGATATTGCTGTTCCCCTTGTTCGTAAAGGACACTATGGCATTGTTGACCAGCGTATCGACCTTGCTCTGTTCCTTGACCACAGCTACACCTGCGCCTACACCTGCGCCAGCGCCGGCCACGCCCAAGGCATAGGCATCGCTGTACAATTTACCATGATGGTCAGCCTGTTGGTAAAGGCTGCCACGGAGACCTGCCCGGACGTTATCCATAGCGGTTTCCGTTTCCGAAGCGAGGGTATAGACCCCTGTGCCGCTCATGATACCAGCGCCCATGCCGGCAAAGCCGATTCCTGCCACATGAGAAGCCAGCCCCTGCCAGGCCGTTGCTTCCAAATTCACATTTCTGGCCTGAATATCATCATCTGCACGTTTCTGACCGCTGATCTGCGCCCTGGTCTTCCGCTTGATCGTAGCCGTATCGCTGCCTATACCTGCGCCTGCACCCTGACCGGCAGCACTTACTGTGCCCACCATACCATAAGCATTGGCATAATCATGTGCGATGACGCTGAGATCATTATCGCCTTCGGTCAACAGCCGGGCTTTATCCACCTTGGCCAAAGTGCTGCCGCCAATTTCATTCACGTTAAAGGTACCATTGATTGCTGCGCCCTGACCGGCTATGCCGGCATTGACCAGCAGGGATTTGATGGTATGCGTGCCGGAAGAAGACACAGCAATCCCCTTATAGGTAGATTCGCCCCGCAGGTCAGCCAGATTTGCGGCGGCATCCAGGATTTTTTCACCATCAGCAGCACTGGACTTATTGTTTTTATCCTTGGCTGCCGAAGCTAATTTCCCCACAATCGCCTGGTCGGCATCATTCAGTTTATCCTTTACCTTCTTATCCTTGGCATTTTTCGCGGTAACCTTAGTATTCTCACCTTCTACAGCGGCATAGTTCTCACTTGCTATGGTATTTTTCGCCACAGCAGCGCCAACGCCAGCCCCTTGGCCGGCAGCCGCCAAAACACCCACAATATTCTTGATGTTTTCATCACCGCGGGCAGCAATGAGCACACTATCACCGTCAGCATTTACTTCAGCACCGCCACCGAGAACAGCGCGATTTTTCGTCTGGATATCGTTGATGGCCACAGAGCCGACAACCCCTGCCCCCTGTACAGCAATGCCGCCGCCAGCCGCAATATTGTTAATCGTCGAAAGGCCTTTGGCATCTATGGTAAGTCCTGTGGTATAGAGTTTGCCGCCGGAAACCAGCGCACTGGTCACAGCCTTGTCGGTATTCATGACCAAACCAGCACCAATGGCAGCATTCCGCGCAGCCGACAGAACTGCTGCTACAGTACGCAGGCTATCCCTGGTGTCTGCAGCTGTAGTTACCGCAAAGCGGCTCGTATCGCTGCCGATATTCGTACCTTCGATGGAAGATTCCACATCCTTTTGGATGCGGGTCAGCGCCACAACACCTTGTACAGCAGCCACACCAGTGCTGAGGCCTACACCTGCGCCCACGGTGGTCAGCGTGCTGTCATCTTTCGCCGTCACCATCAAATCGCCGGTTCCATTTTGTACCCCGTTCAGCGAACTATTCCTGACCGCCGCGCGGGTTTTCTGATGTTCCGCTTTGCTGCCGATATCGTTATAGATAAAAGCACCGCCAATAGCCGCCTTGCCGCTGCCCTGCACATTGCCCACTACAGCCAGTTTCTTCGAGGTATCCGCAGCGGTTACATCGGCCTTTTTGCTCGCATTTGCCTTGGTATTTTCCACCACAGCAGCCGTTGAATTATGACCGCGGTTAATCGCCGCAGCACCATTTATGCCTACCCCCTTGGAAATGCCCACACCGGCGCCTACCGCATAAACAGAAGCTTTGCTGTCTGCTTTGACCGCAAGTTGAGCTGCGCCCGCAGCAAAGGTCTGTGGATTGCTGTTTATCGCACTGTCTTTCAGGTATGCATTGGTATCATTCTTCAGGAGATTGTACGCCATGGCCATCCCAAAAGCGGCCCCGCCTGTAGCGCTCACCTGTCCGGCAACATTGATTTCCGATGCGCCCGTACCGGACTCTATCGAAATCCCCTTTGCCGACAAGTTCTTGACGTTTTCTACCCCAGCGGTCACATCATTATCCG
>CADBYQ010000042.1 GCA_902798865.1 Pseudoselenomonas ruminantium
CCACGAGAATTTGCGTGCCGTCGGGAGCGGTGAAGCGGAACGGGTGCGAGGGCTTGTCGTTGTTCTTGCGTTTGAGCTTTTCGCGCAAGTAACCGCCTTCCACGAGTTCATTGTGGATTTCGGCGATTTCGCCAAGGCTGGAGGACGCCATTAGTGAGGCTTCAATGCTTTCTAAGTAGGTGATGGAAGCTTCGCATTCCTGCCGCTGAACCTGCAAGAGCTCCTGTGCGCGCTTGAGTTTATCGTATTTTTTGTAGCAAAGCTGCATATTCTGAATGATGGTATAGCGCTGGTCGAGGGGAATGGTGATTTCCTCGCCGGTTTCGCTGTAAATATTGGCGACCGTTATAGCAGCATCCTCGTGGTCGTTGTACTGATACTGATAGGTCATCAGATTATCGCCACGGATTTTGTATTCTTCAGCATTTTCGGCGGCAGCAATTTCTTCATCGAGTTTGACCAGCTTGTTTTCTGCGCGGTGCAGTTCATTCTTGACGAGCTTCTTGAATCGGTCCTTGTCCGGCAGGACGTAACTTCCTGCCAGGGCACTGGCCTTTTCCAGCATGGCACTAATTGAGTCAAATTCAAGCGTCACGGCTTGTGGCAGATAGTGCAGGGGGAAGGAGGCCATGGCCAGCACTTTTTGGTGCTCGTCGAGAAGAATTACCGGGGCAGCCTGTTCCTGGCTTGCGGCATCGCGTACTTCCGTCAGGGCATTTTCGAGGGACTGATAGTCGGCATCGTCCAAGGTATTTAAGCGTGTGCTGGGGGCAAGTCCCGCACTAAAGCAGACTTCTTTGGCTGAAACGGGGCCAAAACCCATGCAGGTTGCCAGAAGTGCCTTGTCGATGCGTTCTTCGGGGGTGAGCTGGCGCAGTTTTGTGATAACATCTGTCATGGGCGTGGTAAAAATATCCAGCTTGTCCTGTCCCGGAGGGAGCTCGTAGGTGTCGCCGGGCAGGACGGTGCGCACGCGGCTGCTGTTGGTGCCAATTTTGCGCAGGGCGTCAATGATTACGCCATCCTGTACGAGAATCATATTGCTGTATTTGCCCATCAGCTCCATAATCAGGGTTTTGGTTACGATTTTGCCGCCCGCAGCAATGGAATCCACGTCCATCAACAGAATGCGGTCTAAACCGTGCTGTGACCGGCGGTTCCGGAGGATTTTCCAGATTCTTGGTCATCAGATGTGCCGCGGGATTCTGGGAATTGATGCAGATATGCAGCTGCTGATTCTGTCCCGGCTGGCGAATGGACAGGACGATGGATTGTTTATTGGGCTGGGTTATTTTATCAATGCGGCCGCCAGCCAAAGTGCGGTTTAATTCGCGCACCAGCGGACGCATGGAAAAGCCGTCAAGACTCATGATTTATTCTCCTTAAAGTTACAATTGAATAGCATAAATTTCATTATAGCATTGCCCATCATGCAGGGTCAAATTTTGAAAAAACCTTTTCAGCTGCGGTGGTTTGCGGTATAATGTGAAAGTTACTATATCATTCAAGCAATTATTTTTTATGGGAGGAACGTATGGAATCTTTTATGGGGGCGTTAGGGCTGTATGGCCTCGGAACGCTGGCGCTAATCTGGCCTAAGCGGCTGGAATTAGCTGCCCATTATGTATCCATGGGGCTGGCGGTCATAGCCAGCCTTATGGTGTTGGGGCTGGCCTCACAGGAACTCTTGGGGCTGGCAGGAGGCGGCATGCTGCAGTTTGGCCGTTACTCGCTGGTGATTGACGGTTGGGCAGCGGCTTTCCTCGTGATTATCGGCCTGTCGGGAACGGCGGTCAGCCTCTATGGCATGGGCTACGGCCGGGGCTATCTGGGTGCCCGCATCCGTCAGCTGACCGGGCTTTGGAATCTCTTTTTGGGCTCCATGGTTTTGGTGGTGCTCGCAGGCGATGCCTTTACCTTTATTCTGGCCTGGGAAGTAATGGCGCTGGTTTCTTTCCTGCTCGTGAATCACGAGAGTGAGAAGAAACAGGTGGTCAGTGCAGCGTACCAGTATATGGTCATGACCCATTTGGGTACGGCGGCCATTTTGATGGCGTTTTACCTTTTGGGCAGCGGGGCAGAGAGCTTTGCCTTTGCCGATTTGGCGCATAGCGAATTGCCGCCGATGCTGAAACATATTGCCTTTGGCTGTGCGTTTGCCGGTTTTGCCTTGAAATCCGGTCTGATGCCTTTGCATGTATGGCTGCCCAATGCGCATCCGGCGGCACCTTCCCATGTGTCGGCGCTCATGAGCGGTGTCATGCTCAAAGTGGCGGTTTACGGCTTTGGCCGTTTCGTCTTTGAATTTATCGGTGCCGATGTATTCGCCTATGGCCTCATCGTCATGGTGGTAGGGCTGGTATCGGCGTTCCTGGGCGTGCTCTATGCGTCCATGGAAAAGGATATGAAACGCATCCTGGCCTATTCCTCCGTGGAAAACATGGGCATCATCTTTGCCGCTTTTGGCTGCGGCATGATTCTGGTGGCACTGGACAGATCGTATCTGTCGGTGGTCGCGTTTACGGCGGTGCTCGTACATTCCTTTGCCCACAGCCTGATGAAATGTCTGCTCTTTATGAGTGCCGGTGCGGTTATGCACGCTACGGGCACGCGTAATGTGGAACTCCTGGGCGGGCTTTTGAAGAAAATGCCCTGGACGGCAGCGTTTACGCTGGTGGGTTCTATGTCGCTGGCATCTCTGCCGTTTACGGGCGGCTTGGTCGGTGAATGGCTGACCCTGCAGGGCATGATGACGCTGGCCTATGAATCCGGCACGCCGGAACTACGTCTGCTCGTCATTTTTGCCTTTATCCTGCTGGGGCTCACGGGCGCTTTGGCCCTGGGCTGTTTTGTGCGGCTCTATGGCGTGACCTTTTTGGGACGCCGCCGCTCCAATCTCGTGCTCAAAGCACATGAAATGCCCTTTACCATGCTGGCTGGCATGGGGCTGGAGGCATTGGCGATTCTGGCCATGGGTATTATGCCGGCACCGGTTGTCAATCTTATGCGCCATGTGCTCGTGACGAGTCCATTGGCGATTCCTGCCGGTGATGTTATCGGCCTGTGGTGGAACGGCGGTCAGTCGGAGTCGGTATTTAATCCGCTGTTGATTCTGCTTGCGGCCTGGGTGCTCACCGCACTGCTGCTCATGACCATCAGCAGCGACAAGATTATCGTTCACCAGGATGTGACCTGGAACTGCGGTACGGAACCGACCCGCCGCCAGCAGTATACGGCGACAGGTTTTTCAAAACCCTTGCGCCGCGCCTTTGACTTTATTCTGAAACCGCGCCGTGAGCGCGTATTCCTGCAGCGGGACCATGCGTATTTTGGCCGCAAGCTTCATTATAATCTGCTGATTCCTGACCAGTTCACGGACAGACTTTATCGTCCGGTCGAACACATTATGGTCAAATTGGCCGATACCCTGCGCATTGTGCAGCAGGGCAGTGTGCGGCTCTATATCGGTTATACCATGATTGCGATGGTTATTGTCTTGATTTGGGGAGGGTTATAAGATGGCACTTAGTTTTTATCATGCCGCTGTGCAGGCGCTCTGTCTGCTCATCTGCGCTCCCCTGATTGCCGGAATCGTCAACAAGACCAAAGCGTTTTTGCAGAAACGGCAGGGAGCCAGCATTTTTCAGGAGTATTTTGACCTTTGGAAGTGGTGGCGCAAGCCGGTTATTGTGACCAAATACACAAGTTGGGTGTTGCCATGATGCTGCCGGGGCTTTTGCAGGGCAATATCCGTTTTGGTGATGCCTTTGTCTTTGTCTATGTACTGGCTTTGGGACGTTTCTTTATGACCTTGGGTTCGCTGGATTCGGCTACGGCCTTTGGCGGTATGGGAGGTTCCCGCGAAATCTATATTTCCGTGTTGGTGGAACCGGCTGTAATGCTGGCGGTGCTCTTAAATGCCTCCCGCTATGGTTCGACCATGCTTTCGCAGATGGTCATTGACTATAATGCCTTTTACTTCACCATTCCGGCGGTACTGGGCAGCGTGGCGTTCTTCCTTGTGATGCTGGCGGAAAACAGCCGCCTGCCGGTGGACAATCCGGATACGCATTTGGAACTTACCATGATTCATGAGTGCATGACGCTGGAATATTCCGGACGCCTGTTGAGCTACATCCATTTGGGAAGCATGCTCAAAATGCTGTCCTTCTTCGTGCTGTTCGGTGCGCTTTACCTGCCTTTGCCGCTGCCGATGGTGGTCAAGGTACTTATGACGGCGCTGCTGGTTGGTTTAGTGGAAATCCTGAACAATAAGATGCGTCTGTTCAAGGTTCGTGTGTATCTGGCGGCGGCGGTTATTATGCTGGCCGTTGCGATTATTGCCCAGTAAGCTAAGGAGGAAAAATGGAATATTTAGTCGTTCTGCTCCTGGCGGTGGTCTATTTCCAGACCCGGGTGATGGAGCTTAAACGTTCAGTTGTCTGTCTGATGGCACAGTCCGCCATCATTGCCTGCGCCTGCCTGCTGGCCGGGCTCAATCATGGCCTTATGCATGCCCTTATTCCCTTTGCCCTGACCTTGGGCGTTAAGGTACTCTTTATCCCGATGGCCATGCTGAAATTAATCAAACGGATTACCGATGAACGGGAAATCTTTTCCGATATTAATGTGAATTATTCGACCATGGCAGCGGCAGCCTTTTTGGTGTTTGGCTATGTGCTGGGCAGCCGTTTTATGCTCGACCCTCTGGCGCGGGATTTCTTCGCCGCGACCATCATGATGATTATGACGGGGCTGGCACTCATGGTCATGCGTAAGCGGGCCATTTTGCAGATGTGCGGTCTGATAACCTTGGAAAACGGCATCTATCTGCTGGGCCTAATTATCACCGAGGGCTTGCCGTTGGTGGTGGAACTGGGCGTATTTTTGGACGTGTTGATCGCTGTGGTCGTGTTGGTCATTCTCACCAACCGCATGAGCCTGTCCTTTATGACCACGGATACCACGGTAATGAGAAAGTTGAAGGGCTGAGGTAGTTTATGGAACTTTATTATATACTTGGGCTGCCGCTGCTCTTTGCAGTGGTGGCAGCTACCAATATGCTGGGGTTAAAGCTCCTGCATATTGCCGACAGGCTGACGGCCACGGTGGTCTTTGGCCTGATTCTGCACATGGCGGCAGAATTTGCCGCCCATCCCCATGAGCCAATCCGGCAGGGATTTTTCTATGTGGATTCGCTGAGTATTTGGATGCTCGTCATTGTCGGTGCGCTGTACCTGGCTTTTGCCTGGACCAGCAAGGCTTACTTGGAACGCGACACCAATATCCGTTATGGATACTTGCGCCGCTTTACCCATTTGGAAGGGCGCTTCTATGCGCTGTCCCATCTTTTCGTCTGGACGATGATGCTGGTGGTGACGGTGGACAGCTTAGGCCTTATGTGGGTAACCATTGAGGCGACCACCCTGGTATCGGCCCTGCTCGTAGCGTTCAAATTCACCCGTACTTCGCTGGAGGCGGCCTGGAAATACGTTATGGTCTGCACTGTGGGCATCTGTTTGGCTCTTTTGGGCACGATTATTCTCTACTATGGTCAGTTGCAGGCTATGGGCGATGTGCTGCCGCTGAACTGGGAATTTATGAAAGTCCATGCCGATATGCTCGACCATGATGTGGCAAAACTCGCGTTTTGCTTTCTCTTTGTGGGCTATGGCACGAAAATCGGCCTCGCGCCCATGCATGCCTGGCTGCCGGATGCCCATTCCGAGGCACCGGCACTCACGAGCGGCCTGCTTTCCGGTGCGCTCTGCATCTGTGCGCTCTATGTGCTCCTGCGCGCTACGGCCATTGTGATGCCCGTGGTGGGGCTGGATTTTATCAGCTCCATGTATGTGGGCTTTGGCCTCTTGACCATTGCATTGGCTGTGCCGTTCGTGGTGGTGCAGCGTGATGTCAAGCGTATGCTTGCCTATTCTTCGATGGAAAACTTCGGCCTGCTTGCCGCAGGTTTCGGTCTGTTTATGCCGTTGGCGGCAGAGGCATCCCTTTTGCATATGTTCAACCATGCTTTGGTTAAGTATATGCTCTTTTACACGGCCGGTACCATTATGGAAACCTATGCGACGAAAAATATGATGCGCATTCACGGCATGATGCAGCAGGCGCCCAAAACGGCGATGTTCTGGCTGCTCGGTATCGTAGGCATTCTGGGTATGCCACCGATGGGCGTATTCTTCAGTAAGTTCTACATCATTGCCAGCTTCTTCCAGGCACATCATCCGTATTTAGGGATTTTGGCGCTCGTGCTGCTGGCCGGTATGCTGATTGGTATTCTCTACCATGCCATGCGCATGCTGGGCGGTAAGCCGACCCGCAAGGCGGCTGGTGAACTGATGGGCCGTTTGGACAGCTGCGTACTGCTCTTGATGTTGGCTGTCAGTGGCGTGGTAAGTGCCTTTGCCTATGAGCTTCCCTATGTGGGAACGCTTTTGACTGAGGCGGCAAAAGTGGTCATGGGAGGTGTGCAGTGATGGCAGATTGGTCATTGAAAGTCGTAAAACCGGAGAACTTCCGCGGCACGGCTAATATCCTGTCCAACGGCGGCAAAAATCCGTTGACCGCTATGTTTGGCCGGGATGAAACGGAAAATCCGGAAGTAAAAGGCTATGCGATTTACGCTGTTTTTGAAAATTTGAGCGAGCATAAAATGGAGGCCGTTAAGGCTGTCTTCGGTGAAGGGGAGTCCCTGTGCTATGAATCCCTGACCAGTGTGATTCCTGCTGCCGTTTGGTATGAGCGCGAGATTCAGGATATGTTTGGCATTGTGCCGCAGAATCATCCCGACCCGCGCCCGCTTGTCCTGCATGACACCTTCCCGGAGGGCTTTTATCCCCTGCGTAAGACTGTGGATAGAGATGCTGATGTGCATGGCACCCGCCGCATGGATATGAGCGTGGCGAAGGGCGAGGGCGTTTATGAAGTGCCGGTTGGCCCAATTCATGCGGGCATTATCGAGCCGGGTCATTTTCGCTTCAGTCAGGCTGGTGAATCCATGCTGCAGCTGGACGCCCGTCTGTTCTATACCCATCGTGGTCTGGAAAAAATCATGGAAGGCAAGACGCACGAAGAGGTACTGCCCATTGTCGAGCGCATCTGCGGTGCCTGCTCCATTGCCAACACCTGGAGCTTCTGTCAGGCGGTGGAAAAAATCGCTGGCGTAAAAATTCCGCGGCGGGCGGAAATCATTCGCACGCTGCTGATGGAAATTGAGCGCATCACCAACCATGTGGGTGATTTGGGCAATATTCCCGCCGGCGTGGGCTTTAATCCGGCCATCAGCCTTGGCGGCCGTACGAAGGAAATGCTTATGCGCCTGCAGGAACGCATTGCGGGCAACCGCTTCCTGCGCGGTGTAATCGTTCCCGGCGGCGTGCGTCAGGATATTGACAGCGCCTTGCTCAACGATATCGCCGATATTATGGATAAAACCAAGGCCAATGTCAGCGATTTAAGCGAAATGTTTGCCCAACAGGCCAACTTCCAGAACCGCGTGCGCACCACGGGCGTTGTGCGCAAAAATACCGCTGTGGATTTGGCGATGGTCGGTGTCGGCGCAAGAGCCTCGGGCTTTGCCCATGACAGCCGCAAGGATTTTGCTTACGGCCTTTATCCGGAACTCGACTTCCAGCTCGTGACGGAAAAGACTGGCGACGTGGCCGCAAGACTGGCTCTGCGTATTGCGGAACTAAAAGAATCCTTTGGCCTCGTGCAACAGCTTTGCAATCTGCTGAAGACGGACAAGTCAAATGACCCGTCAAATCTGACTGTTCAAATTGACTGGTCAAAAGCCTGCGGTGAGGATTGGGGGCTTAGCGAATCGGCAAGGGGCAGTAACTTCCAGTTTGTGGCCCTGCAGGATGGCAAAATTGACCGCATCTTCGTCCGCAGCGCGTCTTATCCGAACTGGCCGGCTGTGACCATTGCCGTGCAGGGGGATATCATTCCGGACTTCCCGCTGATTAATAAGAGTTTTGAACTGTGTTATGCGTGCATTGACCGCTAATTGAGGAGAGTTTATGTTTAAGGTAATAGAACGATTATTAGGCGATAAAATCGCCACCGAAAATATTTCCCTCACCGGCAGTGCCCGCTTTCGGGGAAAAATCACGGGCGATTGCCCGGAAAATCTACGCACGGCTTGTGCCAAGGCCTGCCCGGTAGGAGCCTTTAAGGTTACCAGTGATGGTCAGGGCTATGCCATCGACTATAAAAAATGCCTGTTTTGCGGCAAATGCGTCGAAAAGGCTATGGGCAGTCTGCAGCACAGCCGTGAGGAGGCCCTGCCGGTAATCACCGAAGATGCTGCCGAGATTACGGCAGAGGTCATCAAACAGAAATTAGGCCGCAGCCTCCATGTGCGCCATTTGGACGCCGGTTCCTGCAATGCCTGCGACTTCGAGATGGGTGCGATGTCCAATCCCATTTATGATTTACACCGCTATGGTGTGCATGTGGATGCATCTCCGCGCCATGCTGACCTCTTGATGGTCACGGGTGTGGTGACGAGAAATTTGGAGCAGGCACTCAAAATGTCCTATGAGGCTATGCCGGAGCCAAGACTCGTCATGGCCTGTGGTGCCTGTGCAGCCGGCGGCGAAACCTACGGCGCCAGCTACGCCATTGTAGGTGCTGCCGATAAAGTGGTGCCGGTGGATATCTACATCCCCGGTTGCCCGCCAAGACCCAGCGCAATGATTGCCGGGCTGCTGGCGGCGGCAGATATGCTGGCGGAGCGAATGTAAAATAGAATAATTTAGGCAATAAAAAAGCCTGCGTATCAATGCGAATAGCGTTGATACACAGGCTTTTTTTGTAACATTATTCTGCGTCAAACAGCGGCAGTGCCTCGAGGAAGATGATATCCTTGCGCTTGGCAGCATCGCCTTCAGCGAGTACGCAGGCTTCGCCGATTACCTTGCCACCGGCTTTTTCCGTGAGTTCAGTCAGGGCTTTCATGGAGCCGCCGGTGCTGATTACGTCGTCCAGAAGCAGGACGTTTTTGCCTTTGAGGCGGTCAACATCTACGCCATCCAGGCAAAGCTTCTGTACGCCCTTGGTGGTGATGGAAACATCTTCCACCCAAACGGCATTTTCCATATAAGCTTTGACGGATTTGCGGGCTACCACATAGCGTTCCATACCCAGTTCGCGGGCGAGGTCAGCAGCCAAAGGAATACCTTTGGTTTCAGCGGTGAGGATTACATCCGTGTCCGCGGGAATCTTTTTGGCCAGTTCCTTAGCGCAAGCCAGGGTGAGGTCGGGGTCACCGAGCATGATGAAGCCGGCGATTGCCAGTTTGTCCGTGACGTTCAAAATCGGCAGGGAACGTTTGCAGCCGGCTACGGTCAGTTCATAAAATCTATTAGCCATAATTCATAATTCTCCTCGTCTGAGAAATTTCGCATGTTGCAGAACTATTATACGCTCTTTGAGAGAGAAGTGCAAATATTATTGTAAGAAAATCGAAAAATTGGTAGAATAGGGATAAAATGTTTATTCGTAGCAGTTAAGGAGGCTTTTTCTTGCGAATTTTATTATCCAATGATGATGGCATTAAAGCGGCGGGGATTGAGGCGCTGGTGCGGGCTTTGCATAAGGAGCACGAAGTGATTGTTTCGGCTCCGATGAAACAGCAGAGTGGCATGAGCAATGCCTTGACCATTGGTTCGCCCATTGAGGTAGCTCGGGATAAGGTACTGGAAGAAAAGTACGGCATTGAGGCCTGGGCGGTAGGGGGCACGCCTGCTGATAGTGCCAAGTTATATATTGAAGCGTTTATGACGAAAGACAGACCGGTGGATTTGGTGGTTTCCGGCATTAACCACGGAGCAAACCTGGCTACGGACATTATTTACTCCGGTACGGTGGGGGCGGCGATGGAAGGCTATTTCCATGATATTCCGTCTTTTGCGCTGTCCTTGGATGCAGCCAGTAAATTGACTTATGATGAGGCTGCAGAGATATTTGCCCGTGACTTGTCTAAACTGATGCCTGAAGACGGCAAGGTGTTCCTGTATAATGTCAATTTCCCGCTGTTTCTCAAGGATGGCCTGTCCCAGTATGTGTATGGCCGTCAGGGAAAGCGGGATTATCTCAATGCATTTACCAAAGAAGAACAGAATGGTAAAGTTTACTATACGATGGCCGGAGAGGTTTACGATTCGGACAAGGGCAGTGCTACGGACATTTATGCCACGGAGCAGGGCTATATTTCCATTACACCGTTGGTGGCGGATATGACAGACTACGTGGAACTTGACCAACGGCTGGAAAAATAAGATGACGAACAGAGGTTTTTCGTGGTACAATAAAAGTTAAGTTTTTCATCATGTATTTGGCGTTATTTGGGAGGTTGTTGAAATGGAATCCATGATTAGAGATATCAAGCTTGCCCCCGGTGGTCATGATAAAATTGAATGGGTAAAGAATTTTATGCCGGTTATGCGTGCTGTGGATGAGGAATTTTCCAAGACAAAGCCCTTTGCCGGCAAGAAGATGGTCATCACCCTGCACTTGGAGGCCAAGACGGCTTATATGGCTGAGGTCTTTATGCATGCCGGTGCTAAGGTGGCCATTACGGGCAGCAATCCCCTGTCTACGCAGGATGATGTGGCGGCGGCTCTTGTCGAGGATGGCGTAAATGTCTTCGCCTGGCATGACTGCACGGAAGAAGAATATTTCCGGTTTATTGATGAAGCGTTGAAGATTGAGCCGGATTTCATCATTGATGATGGTGGCGACCTGGTGCATGCGCTGCACACGACGCATCGTGATTTGCTGCCCAAAATCGTTGGCGGTTCCGAGGAAACGACTACGGGTGTACATCGCCTGCGCGGTCTGGCACAGGAAGGCAAGTTGGAATTTCCGATGATTGCGGCCAATGATGCCTATATGAAGTTCCTGTTTGACAATCGCTATGGTACGGGCCAGTCCACTTGGGACGGCATTATGCGCACGACAAACCTCGTGATTGCGGGCAAGACGGTGGTTATTGCTGGTTATGGCTGGTGCGGCAAGGGCGGTGCTATGCGGGCACGCGGTCTGGGGGCAAATGTCGTGATTACGGAAGTTGACCCGATTAAGGCCATTGAAGCTGTTTTTGATGGTTTCCGTGTGATGCCGATGGATGAAGCGGCCAAAATCGGTGATATCTTCCTGACATTGACTGGTGATAAGGATGTTATCGTGAAGCGTCATTTTGAATCCATGAAGGATGGCGCCATGCTGGCTAATTCCGGTCATTTTGACTGTGAAATCAATATCCCGGAACTCGAGAGCCTGTCCAAGGCCCGCCGCAAGGTGCGCAATAATATCGAAGAATTCATGCAGGAAGATGGCCGCAAGATTTACCTGTTGGCTGAAGGCCGGTTGGTGAACCTGGCTGCCGGTGACGGACATCCCGCAGAGATTATGGATTTGTCCTTTGGTGTGCAGTTCTTCTCCATGATGCATCTCTTAGAGCATGGGAAGGAACTGAAAAAGGAAGTACACCTGATGCCGAATGAAGTGAATGTAAAACTTGCTGAGCTGAAGTTGAAATCTTTGGGCATGGCAATTGATAAGCTTACTGCTGAACAGCGAGCTTATTTAAATATGGAATGATTTTAGGAGGATTTTTGTTTTGAAGCTGTTAATTAAAGATGTGTATGTAGTGCTGCCGGATGGAACGACACCGTTGACGAATATTATGGTGACGGGAAATCAGATTACGGGTATAGGTGATGTGCCGGAGAATTTTCGCCCTGCAAAGATAATTGATGGGAAAAATCATCTGGCCACGCCGGGCTTTGTCAACGCGCATACACATACTGCAATGACGCTTACCCGCAGCTATGCAGATGACATGGCGCTGATGGAATGGCTTAATGACAAGGTTTGGCCGATTGAGGCAAAACTGAATGAAGAAGATATCTATTGGGGCGCTATGCTCGCTATGGTGGAGATGGTGCGTTCTGGTACCACAACCTTTGCGGATATGTATGGCCCTTATATGCATCGCGTAGCTGAGGCAACGATGGATGCCGGTATTCGAGGTGTACTTTCCCGGGGAATTATTGGTGTTGCTCCCGATGGCGAAAAGAAACTGGAAGAAAATGTCGAGTTGTATAAGGACTACAATGGGGCAAACAACGGCTTGATTACGGTCATGTTTGGCCCGCATGCACCTTACACCTGCCCGCCGGAGTTCTTGAAGAAGGTGGCTGCTCAGGCCCAGAAATTGGGCGCCGGCATTCATATTCATATGCACGAAACCAAAACGGAAGTTGAGGATTCTCTGAAGCAGTATGGCAAGCGTCCGTTTGCCTGGGTGGCGGAGACGGGACTCTTTGATGGTGGACAGACGCTGGCAGCGCATTGTGTTCATCTGGATGACCAGGATATTGCCATCATGAAGAAGTATAAAATCAGCGCTGCACATAATCCTGGCAGCAACATGAAACTGGCAAGCGGCGTGGCTCCGGTTCCCCGTCTCTTGCGGGAAGGCATAGTAACGGCTTTGGGGACGGATGGTGCATCCTCCAACAACAACATGGATATGCTGGAAGAAGTAAATCTGGCTGCTATGCTGCATAAGGTAAATGAGTACGACCCGCTGGCAATACCTGCTTTTGAGGCTTTGAAGATGGGCACGGAATATGGTGCAAAGGCCGTGGGCATAGATAAGCTTGGTCGCCTGGAGGCAGGCTGCAAGGCCGATATCACCTTATGGAATATGAACAGCCCTGCATGGTTCCCGCGGAATAATTTGGTATCCCTGCTGGTATATGCTGCAAATGCAGGTTCTGTGGATACGGTAATTTGTGGTGGTAAGGTTATTATGGAAAATAATGAACTGAAAACCATGGATGAAGAACGCATTTGTTACGAAGCACAGCGTTGTGCAGAGCGTCTTACCAAGTAATGTGGTTGAGGTGATACTTTGAAAAGCAAGACAACGGAGCGTAAAGCTGCTCCGCGGCGTCGAAAAAGTGCTGCCGGCAAGCGTAAAACGGCTGTGCATCAAACGGCTAATCCTGAACGCAAGTACGAGCTCTTTGGTCTTTTGCTGGTAGCTGTGAGCCTGATTTCCTTATGTGGAATTGGTGGGCTGAATGTGGGTTTTGTTGGCGTTTACTTTGCCAAATGCCTGCATTACCTCTTTGGTATAGGGGCTGTGGTCATTCCGTTGATTATTGGGCTGATTGGCTATCAATACATTGTGAAACATCATGGCCTTGTGTATTCACCAAGGTTTTTTGGCCTGGGAATGCTGTTTTTGTCCTTGCTTAGCATATGGCATCATTTTGTGATTTCGCCAGGTGCGGAAATCCTTCCTGAAAGCCTGCCGCGTGGCGGCGGGCTGTTGTCAGGGGGATTTTTGCTGTTGCTGAGAAAGCTTTTTGGCGTTGATGGAGCGTTTATTTTGCTCGTGGCCGGCGTTATTGGAGCAGTGCTTTTATCCACTACCTGGTCACTGGCCAATGGCGTGCGGCGCACGCAGCGTACCGCGGCAAAAAGTGCAGCAGTTACGGGCAAGGCTGTAGCTGTTGCCTATGAAAAGGTAGCGGATGTCAGTGAACGCGTAGAGGAAAAAGTCGTAGAAAAAGTCAAGGCTTCCTTTTATAATCAGGAGGCGGATGACCATTTCGCTGAACTGCCGCTGACCGAGGCGGCAGAAGAACTTACTGCAGAGCCGGTAGCAGAAAAAGTAACGGCAGCAGAACCGGAAGCTCCGGCAGAGGAATTGCCGAAATTCACGATTGAGTATGGTCGGCAGGAAGAAGAGACTGTGGAGCCTGCCGGTGCTGAGGAAAGTGGGGTTACGTCAACGATTGACCGGTCAAATGAAGTGTCAGAAGTGACCAGTCAACCTGCAATTAATGTAGCCCAGCCCAAACCAGTAGCACCGTCAGCTAAGCCGATGAAGGATGCAGCCAAGCGCACGGCCATGCCCAGTTATGGGGAGATTGCGCCGATAAGACCTGCGGCGGCGATTTTGGACGGTTCAGAACAGACAGTCGAAGCGGCACCGCCTCCGGTTAAGCCTTATGAACTGCCCAAAGTTACGGAAATTCTCAGTAAGCATGTAAAAACGCAAAACTCGGCGCTCGAAAAAGAGATTGCTGAAAACGCCATGACCCTGCAGCAGACTTTGGCGGATTTTAAGGTCAAGGCAACGATCTTGAATGCCTGTCATGGCCCGGCGGTTACCCGCTACGAGCTGGAGCCTGCGCCGGGGGTGAAGGTCAGCAAGATTACCAATCTGGCCGACGATATTGCCCTGCGGTTGGCAGCCGCATCTGTGCGTATCGAGCAGATTCCCGGCAAGAGCGCCATCGGTATCGAAGTTCCGAACAAGGAACTCGAAGGTGTACAGCTCCGTGAAGTTTTGGAAAATGCCAAGTTTGACAAGGCAAAATCCAAACTTACGGTGGGCCTGGGCATGGATATCGGCGGACAGGGCATTTTTGCCGACTTGGGCAAGATGCCGCACCTGTTGGTGGCTGGTGCCACGGGTTCCGGTAAGTCGGTGTGTATTAACACGCTGATAACGAGTATTCTCTTTAAGGCAAAGCCGGATGAAGTCAAATTCATCCTCGTGGACCCCAAGATGGTCGAGCTGTCCAACTATAACGGGATACCGCATCTGATGGTGCCGGTTGTTACCGATGCCAAGAAAGCGGCTTCGGTGCTCAACTGGTCGGTGCAGGAAATGGAGAAGCGTTACAGCAAGTTTGCGGAAAAAGGTGTTCGCAATATGCAGGGCTATAACGACAACTTCCCTGAGGATAAGATGCCCGCGATTGTCATCATCATTGACGAGCTTGCGGATTTGATGATGGTTGCGCCCCATGATGTAGAAGATGCCATCTGCCGTTTGGCACAGAAAGCCCGTGCGGCAGGTATTCATATGGTGCTGGCTACGCAGCGTCCTTCCGTTGACGTTATCACGGGCATTATCAAGGCCAATGTGCCTTCGCGCATTTCCTTTGCGGTATCCAGTCAGATTGACTCGCGTACCATTCTCGACCGCAGCGGTGCCGAAAAACTGCTGGGCCGCGGTGATATGCTGTTCTTCCCGATTGGTGAGTCTAAACCCCGCCGTGTGCAGGGGGCGTTCATCAGTGATGAGGAAGTGGAAAAACTGTTGGACTTCATCCGCGCCCAAGGTCAGGAAATGGAGCCCAACGAGGAAATCGAAGCCTTTACCCAAAGGGAAATGGCCGAAGCGGTAGAGGAAGAAAGCGGCAGCAAGGGCGCGCGCAGCGCACCCAAGACCGATGCCCTGCTGGCCGATGCGGTCAATCTCGTCATGAGTACGGGACAGGCCTCGGCATCGAGCATTCAGCGGCGTTTCCATATCGGCTTTACCCGGGCTGGGCGGCTGATTGACACCATGGAAGAGTTAAATATCGTGGGGCCGAATGTCGGCAGCAAACCACGCGAAATATTGATGACCAGTGATGAAGCATTGGAAGTCCTGGCCAATTTGTAAGAGGTGTAAGTTTTTTGCATATAGTTTTAATCGAACCGGAAATTCCCGGTAACACAGGCAACATAGCGCGTCTCTGTGCGGCTACGGGAATTGAGCTTCACTTGGTAAAGCCCCTGGGTTTTTCTACGGATGACAAACATTTGAAGCGGGCAGGACTTGACTACTGGCACTTGGTGAAGGTGCATTATCACGAGAACTTCAATGAAGTGCTGGAAAAATATCCTGACCATAATTTTTATTATTGTTCCACCAAGGCGCCACATGCCCATACGGAAGTGCAGTATACTTCCGAGGATATGCTGGTGTTTGGCAAGGAGTCAGCAGGGATTCCTGAGGAAATCTTAAATGCCCATTGGGAATCCTGCGTACGCATTCCGATGATTGCCGATGCCCGCTCGTTGAATCTCTCCAATGCCGTGGCAGTGGTGGCCTATGAGGCTTTGCGTCAGCTTGACTTTGGCCAGCTGGCGGAAGTGGGGCCCGGATTGCGTATGTGGAAAAAGTAAGTTAAAGAGGAATGAACTGGAAAGATGATAAATGAAAATTTTATTGAAGCTTGCCGTAAGTTTCTGAAGCCGGAACAGCTGCTCTTAGATGCCCCAATGCGGGAACATACCACCTTTGAAATTGGCGGCCCGGCAGACTGCCTGATTAAGCCGGCCAGCATGGAGGAGACGCAGCAAATCCTGCGCCTGGTGAAGGAATATGAACTGCCGCTTACCTTTGTGGGCAATGGTTCCAACATGCTGGT
>CADBYQ010000043.1 GCA_902798865.1 Pseudoselenomonas ruminantium
TTCGACGATTTTTCTGGCCACAGGCTGTTCGGCTGAAGATGGAAAAACAGCGCAGGAAACGGCAGACAGCAATAAGTTCCCGACCTTTCAAACGGTAGATGTAGCAGGCAATATCGTTACGCAGGATATTTTCAAAGGCAAAAAAATAACGGTCATAAATATTTGGGGAACCTTCTGCCCGCCCTGCATTGGAGAAATGCCGGAGCTGGGAAAATGGGCCAGGGAAATGCCACAGGATGCGCAGATTATCGGCCTTGTATGTGATGTTATTGGTTCTGACGATAAAGAAACCAAGGCGGCTGCTGTGAAAATCTTAAAAGATGCCAATGTCAGTTTTGTCAATATTCTGCCTGACGATAAATTGTTAAAGTATCTGGAAGGTGTAGATGCCGTGCCCACGACCATCTTTGTGGATTCGGACGGCAATATCATTGGGGAAAAGGTCGTAGGTGCCGATGTAGCTAAGTACAAACAGCAGGTTGAGAGGTATCTTAAGTGACCAAATTGGGCAAAATCCGCAGCCTGCTGCTGGCTTTGGCTGTTGGTTGCATACTGTGGGGGCTGTGGCGCGGTGAGGCTCGGATAATTTTGCAAAAGGCTGTGCGCGTGTGTATGGAATGCATAGGATTGGGGTGAACAGATGAATATCACCCGTTCGGTTAATCGTCGTTTTGTACAGCTATTGGCTACCATGCTTACCAATCAGGAATTGCTGAATTTTACTTCCGGCAGGCTCTACAAGGGCAGTGCCAAAAATTTGTGCGCGCCGGGGCTGAATTGTTATTCCTGTCCGGCAGCCACTTTGTCCTGCCCTTTGGGGGCGTTGCAGGCAGTCGGAGGAACGGCCGGTTATGGCTTCAGCTTTTATGTCGGTGGCTTTTTACTGCTGCTCGGCGTGCTTTGGGGAAGGTGGGCCTGTGGCTTTCTTTGTCCCTTTGGCTTTTTGCAGGACTTGTTGAGCAAATTTCCGGTACCCCAAAAACATCTGTTTCCGCTGCTGCGCTATGTGAAATACCTGCTGCTGGTCATCTTTGTCCTGTTATTGCCGGTGCTGCTCCTTATGGTAAACGGTGTGGGCGCGCCGGCCTTTTGCGAGTACATTTGCCCGGCAGGTACGTTGGAGGCCGCTGTGCCTCTGCTATTGACGCATGCGGAGTATCGGCAGGCTGTCGGCGGCTTGTTTGCCTTAAAGGCCGTGCTATTGGCTGTGGTGCTTATTGGCTGCCTGTTCATCCGGCGCTTCTTTTGCAAAATGCTTTGTCCGTTGGGGGCAATTTACGGCCTGCTGAATGCCGTCAGTATCTGCAGGTTGCATTTTACTGAAAAAAGCTGTGTGTCCTGTGGTCGTTGCCAAAAGGTCTGTCCTATGGATATCGACCCGGTGGCGCAGCCACATTCCCCGGAGTGCATTATGTGCGGCCAATGCGTTGAGGCTTGTCCGCAAAAAGCCTTGCATTTGGGGATGAAACCTCCAACGGATAAGACTGTTTCTGATACACATTGAAGTAAAATTGGGAGGATTGAATATGAAACAGAAAATCTGTGTCCTGTTGCTGACTCTGCTGCTTATGATAGCCGCCGTTCCGGCTATGGCGGCGGAGAGTGATACGCCCGATAACGACAATTACCAGCAAAGCGAGGACGGCTGCAAGGACGGCGTATGCCCGTGGCGAAAGGGAGGAAAATAATACTCCGAAGTCTTACAGAGTTGTTCGGTCAAATTTGACCGAACACGAAAATTATGATATCTAAATATCCCCAATTGCGGTTAGACTGTAGGTAACAAACAAAACAGTCTAACCTTATTGTCGTGCGGTAAAAAGGGGAGGTTACTATGCTGCCAAGAGCTTTTATTGTTGATTGGAATAAAAAAGATTGGCAAGAAACATTTGCCAATCATCTAATCAATGACCCCATTGAATCACTATCGGAATTGTTGCCACCACAATGTGGACAATATTCTATATCCCGGCCATCTGAAAGCGGCTGGATAAATCTTCGCTGGCGGGTGGCTTGTCATAATGGTGTGGTTTTCATCGCCGTAGACCGTGGACGTTTTATTGCCCCATATGCCCGTGAGCCACACAATCAACGAAAATCTTACATATTAAAGGTAGTGGATTATCGGGTAAATACATTATCCCTGAGCTTGACGCAGACATTAGCCGTACCTGAGAAAAACTGTCGCAATATTCCCCTGTGTGTGGCCAGGGCAATCGTGAATTTTTTACAGGAAGAAGCTGAGAAACGATACGGTTATCATTTTTTTCTTCCTGCAAGCATACAAAACGGTTATTTCGATGATGGACGAACACTGATAGATGCCGCTCTGCGATACCCGCATGATATCAATCTCTGGTATGTCCGGAATTTTTTTGATAAAGGCAGGCAACATCAAGAGATATTCCAACCGGGAGGTTTTGATACTTTTCCGCTGCTCTGTGAGCAATTTTCCATCGAGCCGACAGCTGCCTTGCGTGAAGCATACAATAATCACCCTTACGCCATCATCATGACCAGGGTTCTGGAATCTTTAGGAATCAAGGAGCCGAAGCTTATCGAACCATTTTTGAAGCTAAACAAATGGAATGACAAACCCATCTATGAAGGATTATGCGATTGGGGGATTTACACCTATCATTGCTTGTTTAGTCATATCTTCCACCAAAGTTGGTTCACGGATGACATGGGTATCAGTCATATGCTACAGCAAAATAATTATTTCTATCGCCAAAGTTTCCCTTACATTTTTTTCTGCCAGTTATTGCGACAGGAAATTGGTGAGAGTGAACTTGCTCAACGTTTACTGGCGCAACAAATGACAGATGGGGATATATTCAACAAATTTGCTACAGTGCTATTCTATAATTTCCACATCATTCCCATTCCATGGAGAAGGAAAATCATATCTTCACCATTGACGGAAGAATTATATGCTGAGCTGCTGGCCGTTATTGATGCAGAAAAGATACAGCGCTGTACTTTCTATTATCCCCCAGAAATAAAGGCTTGCGAGGGTATGGTAGATGGTTTTGAATTCCGCTTGTTAAGCAATAGTGATGAATTTATACGTATGCAGCGAGCAATTACCTCCTGTGGTAATCCGAAATCACCATTGTTAGATGGAGACGGTATTGTACGGCTGGGCATTTACAAAAACGGCGAAATTGGAGGCTATTTAATCTTACAGGGCATATTTAAGATTTATTGCAACAATAGTGGCGGTATCTACGAACATATACTTTTAACTGCTAGTCTGCGAATAGCGGTATTACATTGGCTCAAAGCTACAGGTCTGTATAAGAATTATGGTCCGTATTTTTCTACAGATTATGCGTATCTGTCCGAAGATGTCGAACTTCTGCCATTGGCATCTGAACAGGAAGGGAGCGAATTACAATGACGAACAACACGCAATTTTCTTTATTCTATTTGCTGATTGGATTGATATTGTTTATCAATGGTGAATTGAGATTAGTATATTCTGATTCACCATTGGATTCTTTATCCTTATTTGTTGGCTGTCTATTCTGTTGCGCCAGTACGGGGCTTTTTACTACCGTTAAGCATAATATGGCGCTATCTTCCTTTTGGCAGGGGGCAGAGGTGGAACGTGAATCATTATTCCTGACCCGTCTATTTATCGAACTGGCCTTTGTCGTCCGCAATCAGGGGATTTTGGCCTTGGAAGAAAATCCGCACGATAAAAATTACCGTAATCCCTTTTTTCACCTGGGTAAAGATATGGTGATGGATGGCTATGACCCTGACTATATCCGCGAAGTAATGGAGAACATCAATAAGACCTTAGCTCATCATCTGACAGCTAAAATTACCTGCTTGAAGCACTTGGGGCTATGCCTGCTTAGCAGTGGTCTTATCGCTCTGCTTGCAGGAGCACTTTCCCTATACCTGCGGACATATAGCGGTGAAACCATCGCCGTGATTGTTCCGGTGGTGCTTATGGTCTTGGTCAGTGCCTTTTGTCTCATGGGCCTGTTTTGCCTGTTCTTCCTCCCCCTGTACCTGAGAGACCAGCAGCATCGTCAGTTGTCCTTGCAAAAACAAATTATGGCAGGCATATTCTCCTTGCAGGCGGGGGATTCCTATAATGCGATTATGCGCTTGCAGTTATCGTTTCTGTCCCGCGAGGATATGCTCTCTCTGCTTGAGCAGCCTATGCTGGAAATGGATGATGAAGAAAACTTATCGTCCAGCCAGAAAAAAGAATATGAGGTTATACAACAAACCTTGAGAAAAGAAATAAGCAACTGGCATATGGCCTGAGACCGGAGGTGATAACATATGGGCAGAATCATTTTTGGCTATCATTACCACCGGAAAAACTGGGAAATCATTACGCACGCGCATCTAAGCGATGACAATATTGCTGCCGTACCCATTATTATCCTTGTGAGATATTGTCATCAGTTCATTGGTAAACAAACGGTCAGCGTATGGTGTCCGCGACATCGGGATTACGAGGAAATCGGCGAATTTACAGAAGATGGTTTGATAACGGGCGCAGGCTGCCAATTAACCGGGCTGTTAGTTGAGGTAGAAAAGAATATCTATCAGACCTCGTGGCATTACGGAGAAGATTCAATCGTGACGCCTGTTCGTTATACGGTAACGGAGACTGAACATGGTGTCTATCATATTACACAGGAAAATGTACACATTTTGTTTAGCTGGCAGAAACGACATGATTCCACATCTTGGGGAGCAACGGGATTTTTACCTGTTCCGAACATCATGTTCATCGATAAAAGCTGCATGCTGGCATCACCAAAAGCTAATGTCCCCAAAGCAATACAAAAGCATATTTTCCCCAATATGTCAGGACGAAAAACTGTAAAAAAGAAAAATGCTCCTCCAATTGAAGACGAGCAAGCTATACGGGCAGAAGCAGAATACTACATTCCAGTCAATACAACAGCATTAGACAGACCACAATGGGAATGTAACATCAACGGCTATAACTTCCGACAAATAAAATACATTACCATGTTTCAAAACATCAGTCGTCATATGGAAGGGCGTTGGTACACGCAAAAAGAGCTGACGGACAAAATTCTTTTTGCTGTCGAACGCAATGGCCGTTATGTTGCGCTGCTGGTATTAAGTGGCAATATACTGGAATCAAGCATCATAAATACTTATAATGACCATATACTGACCGCCAAAACCAGAGTCGCCACGTTGGCGTGGATGCAGCACAACCGAATTGAAGAAAAATACAGCAGCCTCACAGAGGACTGCCGGATTCCCCTGAACCAGCCGCTGCATATTAGCGCTGTAACCCAATACGCTCCCTGGGAGAAAATGACTTTGCAGCAAATGCTCGCCCTCCCCGCAGAGGAAGTTGCCAATGCGCCTTTATACTATTTGAATCTCAATCTAAAAATCAATACCATCATGCTGTTGCGTTACCAATCCCCTGATTTCCAAGAGGCTGAGACTGCGTTGCTGAAAGAACGCTATCCGTATATCAGGCAACTGTTTGCTGCTGCTGATAATAACAATCCTGAAGCCCAATATGTGCTCCAGCTTATGTACAGCGATGCAATATTATTCAATTATTGCGATTATCGGCGTGCTGATAGCTGGTATCAGCGTGCGGTCAGCAATGGCTGGCTGGATTTAGCACCGGAAAAAGATGATATCAAGCTTACCGGCTTTGACTTCCCGCTAAATAATCGTATTTGATTGATATAAAATGATTTTTGCTATATTGACATCGTGTCATTTATTGTTTATAATAATGACATGATGTCAATATTAATTTTCCGTGATTGTTTGCGGTGGAGGCGGAAATGAAGAATGTATGGAAAAAAGGTTTAATGTTCTGTTTGGGAGGAATGTTAATGGCTAGTTCAGTTGTTGGTGCACATCCAATCCGCACGCCGGAAGGCAATATGCCGATGGTACATTGGGCTGTATTGGAATCCACGCCGGGCACTATGCAGGCCATGGGCGCAATTGGCGCTAAGACCGTTGGTCCGCAGACCGCCAAAGAAGCAGGTACGTATGCGCTTTATGGTGCTATTGATGTGAAGAATCACGATTTAATGCGCCTGCTGGAAATTTACGAAAGCTATGAAGCCTATCGCATTCACAGCACCAGTGAGGCTTTTCAGGAATACCGGGCGGCAAGGCTGCCGATGTTGAAGAACCTGCGGATTATGGAGGCCAACGGCATTGCTTTGGAGCAGAAAGACAGCGGTACAGCAACTGTCGCCTATATGCATCGCTATGAAGTGAAACCGGAAAAACTGGCGGAATATCAGCATTTGGCAACGGCAGAAGCGGTTCGTGCCGTAAGGGAAGATGCTGGTGTCATGGGCATGTTTGTGACGGCTGAGCACGATAATCCGAACCTCATCCATACGATGGAGCTCTATCGGGACAAGGCAGCCTATGAACAGTATCAGCAATCGGCAAAGGCCAAGGAATTCCAAAGTAAAATTGCCGGGATGTTCCGCAATGTGCATACGGTGGAAAACCTTCCCGTTAATATCACGCTGAGTCAAAAGGGGCTTGCAGGGGGTAAAACGGTTCTAAGGCGTCTTCTTTTTGGAAATCCGGGATTTTGTGAACCGGCACTTGCAAAATAAATAAGGAAAAACGATAAAGTGGAAAGCACAGAATTTCGCGTCATGCAGGCGTGAGATTCTGTGCTTTCCACTTTTTTTGCCTATGGCAAAATTTGCCTATTGGCGGTATAATCGTATAGTGTGAAAAAATGACCAATCCATAAGGAGGATGTCATGCGAAACAAGATTTTGCAAATCCTGCGGGAGAGCAGGGATAATTATATATCCGGCGAGGAAATGGCAGACCGATTGGGCGTTTCCCGGACGGCGGTCTGGAAGCACATCAAGGAAATGCGGGCGCAGGGCTACGATATCGAAAGTCATGCCCGCAAAGGCTATGTGCTGAAAGAAACGCCGGATGCGCTGCTGTCTGGGGAAATCGCTCACGATTTGCAGACAAGCGTTATCGGGCAGAACATCATCTGCCATGAGAAAATTGACTCCACCAACAACGAAGCCAAACGGTTGGCGCGTGAGGGCGCGGTAGAGGGGACCGTTGTGGTGGCCGAATGTCAGACCGGGGGCAAGGGAAGGCTCGAACGCCAGTTCTTTTCGCCCAAGGGCAAGGGCATTTGGTTTTCCGTTATCCTGCGGCCCAAGTTCTTGCCGCAGGAAGCGCCGAAATGCACGTTGATGGCAGCGGTGGCTGTAGCAAGAGCCATGGCGGAGTTTGGCCTTGAACCGGGCATCAAATGGCCCAATGACCTGCTTTATGAGAATAAAAAACTCGTGGGCATTCTGACGGAAATGAGTGCTGAGATGGACGGTATCAATTATATCGTCATCGGTACGGGCATCAACGTCAATATTGACCAGTCAGAATTTCCTGAGGACATTCGCGACGTGGCAACATCGCTGTGTATGATGAAGGGCGAACCTTTGCCGCGCGTGAAGTTCTTTCAGGCAGTGCTCAGGGCTATGGATGATTTATATGCGCAGGTGCAGGCACAGGGCTTTGCGCCGGTGCTACAGGAATGGCGCAAGTACAGCATCACGCTCGGGCAGGAAGTCAAGGTTATCGGCGTACGGGACGGCGAGGTTTATTTCGGCAAGGCAGTCGATATTGACGAAGACGGCGCTTTGCTTGTGGATACCGAAGAAGGCCGGAAAAAAGTGTTGGCCGGTGACGTATCCATCCGTCCTCGCAGTGGCAAGTGGTAAATGAATTTTATTAGGAGGAAATCCTTTGTTATTAGTTTTGGATATTGGCAATAGCAATATTGTCATGGGCACCTATGAAGGCAAGAAGTTGATGAAGCACTGGCGTATTTCCACGGACAGGCAGAAGACCGGGGATGAATACGGTATGTTGATGAATGATTTGTTCCGCTATCAGGGCATCAGCATGAGCGATATTCATGCGATTATCATTTCCTCGGTTGTGCCGCCGCTCGTAGTGCCGATGGTCAAGATGTGCGAGCGTTACTTCCACTTAAAGCCGTTAGTTGTAGGCCCCGGCATTAAGACGGGCATTAAGCTGCACTACGAAAATCCCCGTTCCATTGGTGCTGACCGTATCGTGAACGTAGTCGGCGCTTATGAGCAGTATGGCGGCCCGCTGATTGTCATTGATATCGGTACGGCGACCACCTATGATGTGGTGGGGGACGACGGCGACTTTATGGGCGGCGTGATTGCGCCCGGTATCGGCACGAGCGCCGATGCCCTGTTCCAGACGGCGGCGCAGCTGCCGCGTATCGAGCTGGTTCCGCCGAAGCAGATTATTTGCCGCAACACCATTCAGGGCATGCAGGCCGGGATTATCTTCGGCTATGTGGGCCAGATTGATGAAATCGTGCGCCGCATCAAGGCCGAGTTCGGCAAGGATATGAAGGTCATCGCCACAGGCGGCCTTGCCCGCATGATTGCCAAGGAATCCTCGACCATCGACAAGGTTGACCACTTCCTGACGCTGACGGGTCTGCAGGCACTCTACGAGCGCAATGCCGACAAGCGCGAACCGGTTGAGAGGAACGCTTGAACCATATGCAGATAGGAAAATTTACATTCAACGAGCCGGTATTTTTGGCGCCCATGGCAGGCGTTACGGACACGGCGTACCGCATTATCGCCCACGATATGGGCTGTCCGCTTTGCTATGCGGAAATGGTGAGTTCGCAGGGCATTCACTTCCGCAATGAGCGCACATTGACCATGCTGGAGTCGGAACCGGGCGAACGACCTTTGGCCATGCAGATTTTTGCCAACACGCCGGAAATGGCGGCGGAAGCGGCAAAATATGTGGAAGATTTGGGCACGGCGGATATTTTGGATTTCAACATGGGCTGCCCCGCACCGAAAATCGTCAAGAATGGCGAAGGCTCGGCGCTGATGCGCGACCCGGATAAGGCTTATGCGATTCTCTCGGCCATCCGCAAGGCCGTGAAGATGCCCTTTACGGTGAAGATGCGCAAGGGCTGGGATGATGAGCATGTCAACGTGCTGGAAATCGCCAAAATTGCCGAAGCGGCAGGCGTTGATGCCATTGCCGTCCATGGCCGCACCCGCGAGCAGTTTTACAGCGGCAAGGCGGATTGGGATATCATCGCTGAGGTCAAAAAGACGGTCAAGGTGCCGGTCATTGCCAATGGTGATGTGCGCACATGTCAGGACCTGCAAAAGATTCTTGACGTTACCGGCGCGGACGGCGTGATGATTGGCCGCGGCGCCCAGGGAAATCCTTGGATATTTAAGCAGCTCACCCATTTCCTGCGCACGGGCGAAATTCTGCCCAAACCGACCATGCAGGAGCGGGCGGAGGTCATTATCCGCCATTTGGACCTGCTCTTAAAATACAAGGGTGATTATATCGGCCCACGGGAGATGCGCAAGCATGCCACCTGGTATACGCGCGGTATAACCCATGGCGCCATTCTCCGCGATAAGTTCAACAAGGCCGAAAAACGTGAGGATTTTATCGACATAATCGAAAAATATTTGTTAAAGCCTTCCCCTTGAGGGGGCGACGAAGTCGCGGGAGTCCGGGGGACTCCCTGTTTAGTAGCCCCGTAAGGGGCGGATGAGGTGGAATTTTGAGGAGGTTTATCCATGAGCGAAGAAAAAAAAGACTCCCTCTGGAGCCAGTACAGCGATGCAGAAAAACAGGAATTAGAAGCCCTGAATAAAGGCTATCGGGAATTTTTGACCACCTGCAAGACCGAGCGGGAAAGTGTCAAAGAAGCGGTAAAACAGGCGGAAGCTGCCGGCTACCGCAATCTGACGGACATAATCAAGAATGGCGCAAAACTCACGGCAGGCGCCAAGGTCTACGCTGTCAATATGGAAAAGGCACTGGTGCTCTTTAATATCGGTACGGAACCGCTGGAACAGGGCATGAATATCTTAGGCGCGCATATCGACACCTGCCGTCTGGATGTCAAGCAGAATCCGCTCTATGAAGATGGCGGACTGGCTTATTTGGATACGCATTATTACGGTGGCATCAAGAAGTATCAGTGGGTGACGATTCCGCTGGCTATGCATGGTGTTGTGGCGAAAAAAGACGGCTCCGTGGTGGAAATCTGCATCGGTGAGGACGAAAGCGACCCCGTGTTCTGCGTTACGGATTTGCTCATCCACCTTTCGCAGGAACAGATGAAGAAAAATGCGGCTAAGGTTATCGAAGGGGAAAGCCTCGATATTCTCGTGGGCAATTACCCGCTGAAAAAGGACGATAAGGAAAGTGTCAAAGACGGCGTCCTGCAGCTGATCAAGGACAAATACGGTTTGGAAGAAGCCGACTTCCAGTCCGCAGAACTCTGCTTGGTGCCGGCAGGCAAGGCAAGAGAACTGGGCTTTGACCGCAGCATGACTTTGGCTTATGGACAGGACGACCGCGTTTGCTCCTATACTTCCCTGCGGGCTATGCTGGATATGAAAGACGTTAAGCGCACGGCTTGCTGTCTCTTGGTGGACAAGGAAGAAATCGGCAGCGTCGGTGCTACGGGTATGCAGTCCCGCTTCTTTGAAAACACGGTGGCAGAGGTTATGAATGCCTGCGGTGCATACAGCGAACTGGGCCTGCGCCGCCTGCTCGCCAACTGCAAGATGCTCTCCTCGGATGTGTCCAGTGCCTATGATGCACTCTATGCCGGTTCTTATGATAAGAAGAATGTGGCCTACCTGGGCAAAGGCATGGTGTTCAACAAGTTCACCGGTGCCCGCGGTAAATCCGGCTCCAATGATGCCAATGCCGAATACCTCGGTGAACTGCGCGCCATGATGGACAAGCACAATGTGCATTATCAGCTGGCCGAACTTGGCAAGGTTGACCTGGGCGGCGGCGGCACCATCGCCTACATCATGAGCCTCTATGGCATGCAGGTTATTGACAGCGGCGTAGGCGTGATGAGCATGCATGCGCCATGGGAAGTGACCAGCAAGATTGATGTATATGAGGTCAAGAAAGGTTATATGGCATTCCTCGAAGAAGCATAAATCGGTTTACATCGAAGCCCAAAGGCCAGGGAGGCCTATCTCCGGAGGACAGAAAGTGAGGGAGAAAATATGCTGGGAGCAATGATGTACAGATTGCGGGCAAAAGAGCAAGGCGGCTTGCCTGTTTACAACGGCAGGTTCATGCATGCTATCGCCTTTAAGCTTCTGCAGCGGGCTGATGCCCGACTGGCAGAGCAGATTCATGACGAGATGCAGTGGAAGCCTTTTACCGTCAGTATGCTCACACCTGCGGGGCGCTGCAGAAAGCAAAACGGCAGATGGCAGCTTCCCGCAGGCGCGGAGACACTTTGGCGGCTGACGGCGCTGCATGATGAGGTGCTGGATATCTTCCTGAACAGGATTGAGCCGGGCACGGAAATCTATGTGGGCAGACTGCCCTTCGAGCTGACAGCGGTGCTGGCAGATCCGGCCCGGTACCCCGGCACGGGTCTGTGCCGGGAGGAGGAGCTTCTGGCCACCGGCCTGTCCGTTGAAAAAATAGACGAAATCACTTTGGAATTCTGCTCTCCGACCACCTTCCACTCCTTTGGTGATGATATGCCCTGGCCCCAGCCGGATCTGGTATTCGGCTCCCTGGCAGAAAAATTCCTGCAGGCAGGCATGCCCGCCCGGCTGGATATGCAGCTGGTCAAGCAATATGCCGCCAATTTACTGCCGATAGCCTGGTCGGGCCATACGGAGGTGGTTGCCTTTGACCACACAAGGATTTACAGGAGCTTCACAGGGCGTTTCACCTATGCCCTGTCAGCCTTGCCGCCGGAGGCCCGGCAGATGTTGCTCCTGCTGGCACACTTCGCAGAGTTCTCCGGTGTAGGCCGCATGACCGGGCAAGGCATGGGGCAGGTGCGCATGAGTTATAGGTAAATAGTATACTTTTTAAGCGAATAGAGAAGCCCAAGGGGCTTCTTTTTTTTTGCCCCAAGTGTGCCGCTTTCCCTCCGGTAGGGGGGTAGTAAAAAGTGTGATATTAAGGGAGTCCGAAATTTTTTGCCCCGAGCGTGCCGCTTTCCCTCCGATAGGGTGGTAGTAAAAAGTGTGAGGCTAGGGAGTCCGAAATTTTTTCCCTAAGCGTGCCGCTTTTCCCCTGATGGGGTGGTAATAAAAAGTGTGAGGTTAGGGAGTCCGAAATTTTTTTCCCTAAGCGTGCCGCTTTTTCCCCGATGGGGTGGTATTAAAGAGTGTGAGGGTTGAGAAACCGAAAAAACCACAATGCCGAGACGTCCGGCAGAACGGTGTTGATATAGATAAAAGATAAGATCGAGATAGAGCCCGGAGGGGCCACTTTAAGGAGGAATTACTATGACGGATATTTTTACGAACAACAAACATAAATATAGCGAATTCTATACGGCAGAGCCGAACCATAAGCACATTTGCACAGACAGCTCCTGCTCCCACTGCGGGCTGACCGCCCGTTATACGCAGGGACTTCTGGGGCAGCAGGGACAAACCTGTCAGAGTTGCGGTGAAATCATGACCAGACAGTTCAAGAAACTGGAAGAGCTCAAGGCGGAGATGGCTCTGGAGCCGGGGGAACGGCTGGGCGTTACCACCTCCGGTGGTAAGGACAG
>CADBYQ010000044.1 GCA_902798865.1 Pseudoselenomonas ruminantium
CGCTGGTCGCGCAGGTCATTGGCCTGTGCGCCGACAGCTTCAGCTCCCGATATATTCTTATTCAGTTCAACGATTTGGTCGTTGATATCATTGACTTCCGTCAGATGAATTCGCATATCATCATACTGTGCATTAATCTGATCCTGCAGTTGGGAAGCTACTGTACTCATTTTATCGGCAAAAATATTGCCCTTCTCGATAACCGTAACACGGCAACTGTCAGCAGAAGCATCCGTAGACAGAGCACTCCACGCCTTATAGAAGGCGTCCATGGCATCCTTAATCCCAGTATTATCCGAATCATCAAAGATGGCTTCCAGTTTGTCATAATTTACCTGTTCGGCCTTGTAGTATTCATGGGTCGAGGTTTCGGCCCAAAACTGTTTATCGGCATAGACATTGCGGGCACGCATGATCGACATAGCATCAACACCGGTACCGACCAGTGCACCGCCGTACAAGGACGGCACTTCCTGGGCTTTGGTTGCCGCCTGGTTTACCGACTGACGGGAATACCCTTCCGTGGAGGCATTGGTGATATTGTGGCCCACGGTATCCAAAGAGAGCTGATTGGCGAACACGCCGCGCACCATGGTATTAAGTCCGGAAAATGTAGAACGCATAATACTTCACCTGTTAATCCTTTCTGCTTGTTTTCCTGCCGTAACGCATCAGACGCTGGAATCAAACATCTTGACTCCCCGCCGGCTCTCACTTTCCGCTGCGTCCTGATTGTAAATATCACTGGCCACGGTCTGTGTCATCACGTTGATATTGAAGTCTACATATCTCTTCCCCTTTTCCAGCAGGAAACGGGTAGAGGCAATTTCTCTTACCAGACTTTCTTCAAATTCCTGTGCACGATGCAACAGGTGCACCGCAATTTCCCGCTCAGCCGAATGCGGCTGACTGGCTAATACCGCCTGCAACGAGGAAACCTTGTGCCTGGCTAAAAATTCCTGTTTCCTCTTTTCCAACTTTCCCAGTTCCAGCAGTGCAGGCTCCATCTCCTGCACCGCTGCTGCGATATTTGCCCCTTTGTTTTCTGCCTGTATGGTTGTCTTTATTGCTTTGAGTTTTTCCAAGCATGTGTTGCTGATCAGAATCTGCGCCCTGAGCAGGCGTACTACTTCGTCCATTTCGGTATCTCCTGGTTCTCCATCTTTCCCCCAACGGGAAAGCTTAGGCATTGTAATCAAAATTCTTGCGGTGCGTTACCACTTCGCCCCCCCGGCCATAAGCCGGTTCTACGGTTGCGCCGCCGATGCGGTTCAGATGGAAGGCTGCCGCCTCCATCGCAGCCCGGATGAGCAGGGCATTTCCCTCGCTGAGTTCCTGCGCCTCCTTTACCGTCGTCTGCAACATAGCATAAAGTTTTTGCAGGATTTCACGCATCTTCCCTGCTGGGGCAAAGCTTAGAATATCTTCCATTTTCGACTCTGGTCCCAGTTTTTCGTTTGTGGCAGCCATCTTGAGCAAAATGTTCTGCCGATTTTTTTCCAGCCGGGCAATCTCGGCTGTGAGTTTTTCCTCCTGAGGCAAGAGGTTTTCCACGGTCTTCATATCCACCATGACCAGGGCATTGCGTTTCTTTTTGCCTAGTTCGATAAGGGCCTTATAGGCCTTGTTTAATTCATTGAGTGTATTTGCAAAATCCTGCCACATGAACGATTTCCTCCTGCCTGTTTTAGAATCGTACGCCTAATAGGCTTGCTGCGATATTTTCATTCGGCACATTATAGCTGCCATCAGCGACCTTGGCACTTAATTCCTGTACCTTGCTGCCGCGGACATCGTCCATGTTCTGGAGTTTCTGCAGCATACTGCTGAAGCTCTGTCCTTCACTCGACAGGTGAACTTCATCGCTCTTCTGCATTGCCTGTACGCTTGCCGCCCGCTTGACACCGCCAGAGGAACTTACGCTGTACGCTCCGGCTACCGCCTGCACATTGCCATTGATAATCATCTTTTTCACCGCCTGTCAATCCACGAAAATCCCCTACATCCCTTGAAGTTACACAGTATCTTCTGATTGAACTATCGACAAAAAAAGCAGGAAACTTAATTCCTGCTTTCTAATCATTATTTAAGATTATTCCCATTTTCCGCCGATTATCGCCATTTTTCACCCATTTTCGTCTATAAACAGGCATAAATCACTTTAACGGTCTTTCGAGCGGAACCCCTGACCACGATTCTGGTCGGTCTTGGCCATCTGACGGGCCGCCGTCTGGAGCGAGGCCTGTTTCTGCAATTCTGCGCGGGCTTTTTCCTCACACTGCTGGCAAATCTTGCCGGAAATAATCGGCGCACCGCATTTTTCACACGGATAGGTCATCTTGACGCCAATCTGTTCAAAGCGGCCTTCGCGAATCATCTTTTTGATCATGCCAGAGGGTGCACCTGTGGCTTCACAAATCTCGGGAATTTTCGCGCCTTTGTGGTCGCGGACATATTCCACAACTTCGTGCTCTTTGTCCAAAATCTGTTGGTAACAATCCATGCATACCTTTTTCCCCGTGTCGTTAAAGAGTTTTCCGCACATGGGGCAGTTTTTAATTTTTCCAGCCATATTCCTCACTCCTTGGGCGTGTTTATTCGTTTATTTCGTTTATTCGCGATGGAAACAAAAAATCCTGCAAAAAATTTTACCAGATTTTACCCAACATAAACCACAATCTGCCCTTGGCTTTGGCCTTTTCGCTAAGGTTCGGGTCGCTGCCTATGCGGCGGGCATAGTCGAGGCGGGCAAACCAGTCATTAGGCTTGGTGTAGGAAAGGGCTACGCCATAGCCTTTGAGGGTCATGCCTGTGGAGTCCACACCTGTGCCGCTGGTATAGTTCCGGCTGGTGCGTCCATCCTTGAAATAGCTCACATGGCCGATATCAAAATAGGTGCTGAAGACCAGACCGGGTACGCTGGTGTAAAAGCGCGGTTCAATCGTGCCCATCAGCCCGACATCGCCGGAGCCTTCCCCTTGCGGGTAAGCACGCACGCCGCTTGCTCCGCCCAGATACATACGCTCGGAGCCGTCCAGATTGCGGCTGGCCAGCTGACCGCTGGCTTTCACCAGTACATCGGCACGATTGCCCAGCCGCTGCACCGCCGACACATTGAACTCGCCTTTGGTGAAACGGCCTTCGATGTTGTTGCGGTCACCGAGTCCAGAATCCAGACTTATCGTACCGCTGGTGAGCTTTACCCCATAATTGAAGATAAAGCCATTGCGCCGTTCAAAACCGTCCAGTCCGACATAGAAACCATGCGAACGCTTTTCCTGATTCAGATTCGGGAATAGCGAATACTTATCCTTCAACCGGCGATGGTCATAACCATATTTGAAGGTCAGGCCGCTGTTGGTCAAGTGATACAGGGAGCGATGGCCAAACACGCTGAAGGTCTCCGCGGTGCCATTCATGTCCATGCCCTGCAGGCCGGTCTGATAATCCATGCGGCTGAAACCAAAGCCCAGCGTTGCACCGCCGCGCCCCACAATGGTTTCATAGTTGGCATAGTAGTTGTGCATATTCCGATTGGACAGCAGCACACCCACGGAAATTTTGTCGCCGTTGCCGCTGACATCGTAGAGGTTTTCCTGCAGGCCATAGCGATACTGGCCTGTGTCTTTGCTGCCATAGTTTTCTACATAAAGAACGGTATTCTCGCCCTTGCCCCGTTCAATGCGCACAGTCAGGTCACTGGTGCCGAATTCCTTGCCGGGACTCAGTACACCAACAGCCTTCGTACCGCTCACATCCGAAATGGAGTACAGGGTGGTTTCGAGCTTGCCCGTACGGATAATGTCACCAGGTTTCAAGCTGTTCACAAAACCTTTGGCAATCCGTTCCTTCAAACGGCTGCGGTTATCGATTTTGATTTCGCCGTAACGGCCCGGAATCACCTTGATGGTAATCATGCCGTCGCTGCTTTCCTGTGCAGGCACATAGGCTGCCGCCGCCGGATAGCCATGCTGCCGGCAGTAGCGAGTGAGTGCCGTGAGCGTAGCATTGAGCTGCGTCATGGTCTTTTTCTCCCCCATGCCGTCCTGCAGGATTTTGGTCAGTTCCCCTTTGTCCAGATAGAGGTCAGGGGCTTCCAAACGGAAGTTGGTGATGGTGAATTCCACCTGCGGAGCCTGTTTGGGCTTGTCCGGTGCATTATCCACCACCTCTGCCTCCGGTTTGGGAAGTTCTTTTTGTATATCCTGTCCGGGCTGGGACAGTGAGGGAGCTGCCATGACCGCTCCCCCGCTCAAATTGAAACATGCGGCGAAAAATCCTGCTGCAATTTGCGCTTTAGCTATTGTTTTCATGCTGTCTCCTTGCTGCCAGTCCCTAATTACAAAACGTTCATCACGCCTATTTTACCACATTCAGGCAACATTTACACCTGTGCTTTCCACGGTCAGTTCGATTTCATTTTCGTTCTGTCCGTCCGAAGACCGAATGGCAATTTCGCCTTCCTTTTCCTCTTTCTCAGCCTTGTCCTGGTCGATTTCTTCCAGCACATGACCGGATTCATCGACAATCTGGATACTGCCTAAGGCATTACGGCTGTCCGTGCTGACAATCTCCGCTGCCGGATTGCCGTCTGTTGAGGTCTTTTCTCCGTTCAGCGAATACACTTCCAGATTCACCACAGCCCCTTTGTCCTGCATCTCAATATTGGCTATGCCGGCTGCATCTGCACCTTCAAGGTTGACAATGTCGCCGCCCACAATGCCGATATTGGCCAGATCCGTTCCCTGAACCGTCAGTCCATCCATGGTTTCTCCGGCGGCAATTGTGCCGCTGCCAATCGTCTCTGTAGCAAGAACCTTGCCGTTCTTGTCCACGTACTGGAGGGAGGCCGCGTTGTTACCGCCAAAGCCGCTGGTGACATCCTTGGCCACCTGCTGATAGACATCATGGGTCGGGGTCGGCTTGAGGTCCGGGTTGCCCATATCCGTGTTGATGTAGTTCACGGTAAAGGCCGTTTCATTGGCCGGGTCCTGACTATAGGTGTAGTTCAGACCGAAATTGCCGCCCTCATAGCTGTTGCGATACCAGCCATAAACCGGATACCGGGTCTGTGCGCCCGTAACATTGGACGTGCTCACGCCCGGCAGCGTATTAAAGGTAAAGCTTGAGGCCAGGCTGCTGTCTGCAGGCACTAAGCCTTCAACCGTGCCCGTAAATTGCGGCAGGGTTTCACCCATATTCACGCTGGCCGGGGTGGCTACAATCGTAAGCCCCTTGCGGGAAATCGTGCCGGTACCCGTAAGGGTATCGGTCTCCAGCTGATAGTTCGGATTGGCAAGACTCAGGGTATAAGTAACCTGATGTTCTTGTAGTTCGTCAGTATCTTCGGATTTTCCTGCATTGGGATTGTCGTAAACTGCAGTTGCGGTCAAACCGATACTGTCGCCATTTACCACATTACTCATGCTTACATTGGCTACAGCATTTTCCACACCATCCGTGTTTCCATCGTATTCCTTGTTCATGGTGCCGATAACACGAGCCGTAAGCATACGCGGCGTTATGGTACCATCCTGTGCAGTTACCTGCCCGGACTGCCCATTATTCGCTATGCGCAGAGCAGGCTGCCCCACACCTTGCGTCAGTTCATAATCATCATTGCCCACCTTGAGGTTATAGCTGTATTCCTTGTTCGTGCCGGCATTCGCATCTGTATAGCCACCATCGGTCAGTACAGCATTAACCTTGTCTGCCTCCTGCAGCCATCCCTGCACCTGCAAATTATGATTTGCGGTGTATTCTGCAGCAAAAGATGTGCCGCCATCATAAACCTTGGTTGGGGCCTTATTGATCGACACCGTCAACGGGGCAGGCGTTATGGTACCGCTGCCGGTCAGGTTGTCGGTTGCCATAAGGTAATTATTCAGGTTCGCAGAACCTTTCAGGTTGAAGTTATTGAAGGTAATCTCCTGCGAAACAGGCGTTCCAGCAGCATCACGCTGAACATGCGCACTCTTGTATGCGCCTTGGATTGCCTCAACATCCAGACTTACATCCTCATTCCCGACAACCCCCGTGCTGTCATCTGCAGCTTTTAAGCGGAAGCGGCCATTGCTGGAATAGCCATCGGACATGGCATCCGTCGTATCATACGTCTTATCGATGCCGGTAATATTCAACGGTTCCACATAGACCATGCGTTGTTCAATGTCACCTAACTTTGCGGTATCGGTAACCATATCATTCACTGCGCCCTGCAGAATGTAGTTGCCCTTGGTATTACCTTTCAGTGTCAGGCTATAGGCAATATCCTTCTGATTGCGGATAACGCCGGGCGCAACATTGGCATCGCTGCCCACATAATGCGCATCTACGTCATAACTGATTTCACCGGCAGCGATATCCCGCTGCACGACAGCAGCCTGCGCTGCGTCAAAGCCGATTTTGGCCTGAACATCGCTATCTGCAATATCTTCCGTTCCATCATAAATCTTATGGAAGCCGTTCTGCGCAATGACATTGAGCGTCAACGGGGTTATTGCGCCCGTAACGGCTTGTCCGTCAGCATTATCTGCAGCTGTCGTACTGAGCCAGTCACGTTTGGCACTATCGGCTGCAGTATCTGCCAGCTGATAGTTCCCTAGATTCTTTTTCACTTCGGTAACACTATACTTCAGGGCATGATTTCCCACATCTTTTTGGGCTGCGCCATTGCTGTCCACATAGACGCCGCTGGCCGCACCGGTGTAGGTTAATTCGATTTCGTTGCCGGTCAGTACCGTATCCTTCGTGACCAGTTTCATGGTATTTTCGGGATTCAGCACATTTGCCGTGGCATCGTATACCTTGTCCACGCCCTGCCATTTCGCCTTGATATCCGAAAGGATTACGGGATTGATTTTGCCTTTGTTGTCGCTCTCCTTGTAGAACGTATCCTTTGCCACCGTATAGTTGGCCGCATCGGTATTCAGATTGCGTGCAAGATAATCTGCATAGGCATCTGCCACATGTTCATACTTCACCGATTTCGCGCCTACAGCATCGCCAATGCGGTTTACATTGCCATTGGCCTTAAAATCAGCCGCACTATCACCTGTGCCATAAGTGCCTGTAATCTTGCCCATTGCAGTGCTGTCCAGCGTAATGCTGTCAGTTCCCTGCAAGCCGTTGAATTTTTCTACCTGAATATCCGCAGCATTTACATTGGCCTTGCCATTATAATCACGTTCAGCCGGTTTAAAGTCTATCGTCAATTCCTTGGGCGTAATCCTGCCCGTGCCGGTAAGGGTACCCGTGTTATCCGTCAGGCTGGCATAGTTAGCACCAGTTGCTCCCTCAATCGTGTAATTATCCTTGGCCGCGCCCGACAGTTCCACATGGTAGTAAACATCCTTGTCCACCACATTGCCATTTGCATCCCTGGCCACATTTTTATCCTTGTATTTGGCGTTGATGGCATTTACATTGAGAACCGTACCATCCTTAGCGGTAAAGAGGCCGGTTACAGACACCTTGCCCGTAACATCCTGAATTACACGATTATCACCATCATAGTTTTTCTCAATGGCACTGTCCAGCGGATTGTTGGTCAGATTGGCTTTTACGACAGCCTTATCAATGTTGCCGCCGGTAGACGCTATCCACTTGTTGTTATTGACCAGGCCGGCTGCCCGCAATCCGGAAAAATCATAATTCGAATTGCTAAGCCCCAGACGGTAGTCCACGCGATTGCCGGGCTTAACCGGATTGGCAGTAGCATTAGCTTCATTGTATTCGGCGTTATAACTGGTAAAGACAAGATTTTCCTGCGTTCCGCCCGCCGTATTGGGGATGGTCACATAATGATCCGTGATGTAATTATTGGTCAGATCGGTAACACTGCCATTCTTCAATACATACTTGGTCGTATCATAGGTTTTACTTGCGTCACCAATATTAATGGTAACATCCCCGGCAGTCAATTTGTAGGGATTGATGATGCCTGTCCCAACAAATTTATGCAGGCCGTTCGTATCCGTGCCCAGTGCGTTCCCATTGCTGTCTACCAACTGATAATTGGTCAGCGCAGAGCCGGTTACGCCCAAGTCCAGACCGGTGTAATTCACGGTATGGACATCCGGTGTACCATCACCATCATCGTCCACATTAACCCCGACATAATGGGCCTCAATCCCGGATGGATTTTGCAAGGACACCACATCATTACCAACTGCACTGCCTAAATGCAGGGCATTTTGTGCCGTAGATGGAGCCACATAATCTGTTGCATCATAAGGCTTGGCAATCGGATCAGCCGTTACGACCACACCAAAAGCATTTATGGTATTGTTAGTGGTGGTAAGCGGAGCCATCTGTGTCGGGCCGTTGGCATTATAGTAGTCATAAAGTACATTGCCATTAGCGTCCTTAAAGATATAGTTGCTGAGTTTATCCCCGGAAATCGCCGGCGTATATTCAACCGTCCGATTGCCGGCACCCGCATTGAGATTTAACACATACTTGCCTGTGCTGACATTGGCGGCCCCATTCAGTATGCCTGTATGGTTGACTGTATCGACTTTCTCCATGGTCACAACAGCATCGCCCTGCAGGACTGTTCCCGTTGCAGCATCCGTAGAAAACGCCTTGTTGTCATTATTGTAGATTACATCTGTGCCGTCATAGTATTTGCTCAGACCGCCTTTGGCCAGCGCCGTCAAATCCACTGTTACTTCACGGGCCTTGATTTCGCCGTCCTGAATTGTTGCCGTCTGGTTAATAACATTAGTCGGTACATTTTTATAGTTGCTCAACAGGATTGGCTTCAGGGTGATTTCATATTTTACTTCCTTGTTTTTTCCTGCATCCGGGCCTGCCGTAAATATGGCACTATTGATGTCATAATCGCCATTCGTCAAGGCGATAAAATTGCCATTATTATCGGTTATGCCGCTGGTTGACAAGTCTACCCAGCCGCGCTGTGCAGTATCAATCGCAGATGCAGAAGTTGTCGATTCCTCCTTGCCCACAACATCATATCCACTGTAAATCTGATTAATGTGATTCTTTAGGTTAAAGGAAACCGAGCCATTCCATGTAACAGGATTTATAATCCCTGTACCATCAATTTTATACAGATTGTTTGCATCCTTGCCCAATTCCTGGCCATTGGCATCCACCAATTTGTAATTGGCATTGCCCAAGTCCAGGCCGGTGTAATGCACTACATGGACTGCCGGATTGCCATTGGCATCCGGGTCTACATTCACGCCTACATATTCGCCAGTACTGCTCGTTATGCTGTTCTGCAGGGACACATTGGTCGGATTCGAGCCTAACAGCTGCAAGGCTCCCTGTGCCTTTGTCTGTGAAACAGCCGTTGTTCCATCATAATCCTTGCTGATGGGATTTGCTGTTACCACTGCACCAAATGCATTGATGGTATTGTTGTTGGTGGTAATTGGCGTCATCTGCTGCGGACCATTGGCATTATAGTAGTCATAAAGCACATTACCATTGGCATCCTTGAAAATGTAGTTGCTGAGCTTATCCCCGCTGATATTTACCGTGTATTCTATGGACTTATTGGGTCCTGCATCAAAATTCGTATACGCGCCCGTGCTGACATTCGTGACACCATTCAGAATACCTGTCTGATTAGCTGTATTGGCTTTCTCCAATGTCACAATAGCATCCCCCTGCAGGACTGTCCCCGTTGCTGTATCCGTGGAATATGCCTTGTTGTCATTATTGTAGATTGTGCCGGTATTGTCGTAGTATTTGCTCAGGCCGCCCTTGGCTAACGAACTCAAGTCAACGGTTACTTCGCGAGCCGTTATTACGCCATCCTGAATTGCCTGATTATCCATCGGCACAGCAGAACTGCTGGTAATCCCATAGTTGGCCAACGTGGTCGGGGTAAGCGTTATATTGTATTTTACCTCTTTTCCCGTACCTGCATCCGGGCCTGCTGTATAGGTTGCAGAATTAATGGTATAGGTATAGGCGCCATTCCGCAAGGTAATGTCAGGCGTGCCCGTGATTGTCGTGCCGTTCAGGTAGACACCACTTTTATCCAAGTCTATCCAACTCTCCTGGAATGCCTGCTGGTTGGCCTCCTCATGTCCCACATCTGCATACCCGCTGTAAGTTTGGGTAATGCCCGGCTTTAAGCGGAAAACAAAGATTCCATTAAAGGTTGCCGGGCTGATAATCCCGTGGCCGTACGCCGTTCCCGTACTGCCAGTGCTGCTGTAGCTTGTCCCGTTGATGGTATAGTTCTTCGCTTTTGAACCCAAAGCCGTGAAAAAGCCGCTGTACTGCACATCCTTGGTGCTTGTGCTTACATTAGGATTCGAGACAAATGTTGCATCCGTAGTCCCCGAACCATAGAGTCCACTGACCTTCGTGATATCAAAATTATCCCGGTTCAAAACCGTCGTATCCTGTGCATCACCAAACGTAAAGCCGGACAGGCTGGTGGGCATATCCGTAACCGTGGCCGTACCATCATACGCCTTATGATGATTGGTATTGCCCGATATGACCAGATTGCGTTTATTGATTGTGCCCGCACCGGTAATCGTCGTATTGCCATTACCATCATCAAGCAGATAATCCTGATAAGTATCGCCGAGCAAAGCCAAGGTATATTCCACAGTCTTGTCGCCACTGGTGGTGCTGGCATCAGCCGCCGCCCCGCTGGCATTTGCCACATACTTCGCTGTAGTGCCATTCGTTACCCTTGACTGGTCAACGGACAAAATACCACTGCTGATATCCACCAAGGCATTGCCGGTCTTGCTGATGGTATCCGTAGCATCATAGGTCTTGGTCACATTCGGGTCTTTCGGCGTGGTGGCAATAATATGCTTCTGGGTGATTACGCCATCACCCACCAACGTTAATTCCACCTGACCTTGGGCGTTTTTCAAACTACTGTCAATACCGTAATTCCCCGATTCAACAAAATCAACGGTATAAATAACATTCTGTGCGGCATTATTATTGCTGTGTTTGTCGGAATATTTCGCGCCAACAACCGTAGATGCCAAACCGGGCAAAACTTTGCTTGCCGGGGTTGTAACCGTAGCATTGGCCTTGTTGTTGCCGGTGGTGTTCAGATAACTCATCGGATTAGCGATAGAATCATTGCCATCATAAGTTTTGGTAATGGGCGTGCTGTTCCTATCGAGCTTAATCCAGCTTTTATCCGTAACCAGGAAATGATTAATCGTACCGGAACCATAGACCGTGTCACTAGCAGCGGTAGCTGAGGGAAGAACATAGTTATGATTCTTCATCAAATTGCTGATACCGGCATATTCCACATCTCTGGCCAAAATCGTGCTGAGGTTCTGTGGGTCACGTTTCACATTGGCATTCAGCGTAAAACCATTGGAGCCCAAATCACCATAGTTAGCCGTAAAACTGCCGTTAGCCAGCTTAGCAGCCCCTGTGCTGTCCAAATTACCGTTGCTGTCCACATAGAAAACATCGCTGATTGTTTCCCCGGAAATTATGCCGGTGGGCGTATTGATTTTGATTTGGTCATCGGTATACTGCGGTGCAGTTGTATTCTTGGTATTGGTGACAACGGCACTGCCATCATAGGTTTTCGATACACTATTAAAGGTAATTGCGCCTAACTGCACAGGATTGATCGTACCTTTGCCGTTGAACGTTGCCTGATTGCTGCCGGATATGTTAAAGACATAGTTCGGGCTAACCACGCCGTTTTGCATGATTTTGGCCGTATAGACAATATCCTTCTGCAAAACCGGATTGGCGGCATTCGTCGCATCATAATTTACATCTTTATCCGCATAGCCGTTGCCAGCCTGATAAAGACCCGTGATATCAATTTGGGAGCCATCACCGCTGACCAGCTGCTGATAGGTGTTCGTATTCGCATAAGTCAAATAACCGGAAGTCAGGTCAAAGGTGGTATTGCCATTGGCATCCTTGACTAAAGCATCCCCATCATACGTTTTATCTGCGACTTTCCCCTGCGGCGTAGTCACATGGATTGTACGGGGCGTAATATTGCCCTCGCCCATAACCTTGGCCGTACCGCCATTGCTTAGTGCTGTAGCCGTACCGGCAGCAATAGCCGCCGCGGAATCAAAAGTATAGTTGCCGGCGGCAGCGCCGCTGACCTTAACGGTATAGCGTACGCCCTGCGGAGTAGTGCTCGTATTGGCATCGCGAACCGCCGTGGAATTCACGTTGGTGCTGTCATTCGTAAACTCTGCCGCAGTCACCTGAAAATCCAGATTATCCCCTGCCACCATGCCAGTAGTAGACGATGATGAAGATGAACCAGCATTGCTGACATAGAATGTCCCTGGATCGGCATAGTCAGACTTTCCATCATACTCTTTGGTGGCCGTCAAATAATTGGGCGTACCACTGGTCGTAGTCTTAAACCACTTGTAGCCGGTATCTCCCAAAGAGCGCAGGGTAATATCGCCCGTGGTATAGAATGTTCCCCCGCCAGTACCTGTGCCAATGGGATTGTTGCCCTGCTGGTTAACACCGGTAACGATGCCCAGCTCGCTATACACCGGCGTCCCGCTGGCATCTACAAGCGTATAGTTCTTAGCCTCCGTACCGGTAAGGGTAACGCCGCCCACCTCAACATCATTAGGACTGTTGTTCGCCGCTACAACCAAAGACACGCTATCGCCCGAAACCACATTCGTCGTATCCAGCGTGAAATCGCTCTGGCTAAACGAGCGCAGATTGCCGTTGCTGTCCTTGACAAATTCATCCTTGTCATAAGTTTTCGTTATACCCGTGCCGTTAAACGATACCTTCAGCTGACGCTGGTAAATCGCGGCAGGCACAGTCGTGTTCAGCGACACGCTGGAGGCTGGGTTGCCGCTGCCATCCACAATTACATAATTGTGCCCCGTATAGGCATTGCCACCACCATCGGTAAGCGAAAGCGTGCCGTTAATCAACACCTCTTTATTCGCGCCGACATTGGCATCCGGTGTCGTGCTGCCACTATTGACAAAAGTGGCCGTAGGATTGGAAGTGTTGTCGAAGCCCACCTTAATGGAACCGCTATCAGCAGGCAAAATGCCTGAAGATGTGGTGCTGGTGCCATTAAACAGATTGGGCACAAATTTTTTTGCATCAGAGGAGCCATCATATTCCTTGACAATGGCTTGTCCACTTAGATTATTGGTCAATGTCACCTGACGCGGCGCAATGGAGATATTGTTGCCGACTAAATCATAGCCCTTTTGGTCAGACCAAATAAAGGCCAGCTTGTTTTGCGTGCCTGTGGTTTGCGTACCTGTCGGAGGCGTATAGGTGGCATCATGCTGACCGGCATCATTGTAAAATACATGGCTGGCATCAATCGTCGATGTGCTGTTGGCCGCCTTTTTGAATACCGTGCCGGCATCATTTATGGCCTTGGTCGTCGCATTCGAAGTGGCCGCATTGCCGCTGCTGTCCACGATTTTTAACGTATCGCCATTGTAGACCAGACCATCCAATGTCGTGCCATAGGTATAGGGCGTCATATCCTGCCCATTGTTGGCACCATTGTTGTATTTTGCGGCAGCGGTATCAATCGCATTGTTGGAAGCAAAGCATTCATATAAATGCGCCAGGTGGGACGGACGAGTTTGGTGCCGCTGTGGATTAAGCCGCCAGTATTGGTAATATCCGTGCTACCTAAAGATATAACTCCCGATGTATATGTTGCTAATGCTGTTTTATCTAAAGACGAATTAATAGCTGATTTAATCGTACCATTTGCATCAACATATGCATAAGCATTATTACCAACAACTAATGATTTTTTGGCAGTAGGTGTCACATTTGCACCAGTATAAAATGCCGCCCCTGTTCCCAACACATTTTCAAAGCTTATAGAGCCAGCCAATGAAAATGCAAAAACAATACCTGCGGACTTCCCTGTACTGTAACTTTCTGTTACTTGATTGGTTCCACCATTAATATTACCAATCAAACCTCCGCCATTACCATACTCAATATCACCAGTATTATAAGAATTTTTTATCGTTACGCCCTTAGCCTCACCCACCAAGCCACCAGCATAGGCTGGACTAAAACTATTATTTACTGTCGAACCTTCATTATAAACCTTATTTAATATTGTTCCAGTATCTGCTACACTTACAATAGCACCAGTGGGTACCGATGAACTACTAAAACTTGAGTTGGTT